>NZ_SOKV02000026.1:0-48322 GCF_004407025.1 Paracoccus sp. DMF | reverse complement strand
CCAGTGGAATCCCGTTTTGTCAACATGACCTAGGCATCAACCAGAGCCAAGATTGCACGCCGTTCGGCAGCCTGCTGGCCCGATCATCGTCGGTGATCACGATTCGACAGGCTTTGATCCGGCGCCCGAACATACCATCGCGGACAAGCTGAATTCTGCTTCAACAAGGGCTGGCTATGAGACCACCAGCCGAACTGCGCATGCTGCGGCGCTGCCCCAACGACCAACATGGTTAAATCAGCAACGACGGAGCGGCGAGAGCCGCGCCCAAGTCTGACCCACGAAGGACACAGCCCCGGAGACCAGATCCCGCGCCCCAGCCGTCCGCCTATTGGCCCAGCTTCCGCGCCACCAGTTCCTGCACCGCGGCCGGGTTGGCCTTGCCGCCGGTGGCCTTCAGCACCTGCCCCACGAACCAGCCGGCGAGCTTCGGATTGGCCTTGGCCTTCTCCACCTGCGCCGGATTGGCGGCGATGATCTCGTCCACGGCCGCCTCGATGGCGCCAAGGTCGGTGACCTGCTTCATCCCGCGCGCTTCCACGATCTCGGCCGGGTCGCCGCCTTCGGTCCACAGGATCTCGAACAGATCCTTGGCGATCTTGCCCGAGATCGCGCCCGAGCCGATCAGGTCGATCACCCCGCCCAACTGCGCGGCGGAAACCGGCGAGGTTTCCACCGTCAGCCCCTCCTTGTTCAGCCGGCCGAACAACTCGTTGATGACCCAGTTCGCGGCCATCTTGCCGTCGCGGCCCCGGGCCACGGCCTCGAAGTAATCGGCATTCTCGACCTCGGCGGTCAGCACGCCGGCGTCATATTCGGAAAGCCCCAGATCGGCCACGAAACGAGCCTTCTTCTGGTCCGGCAACTCGGGCATCGAGGCGGCGATGCCGTCCACCCAGGCCTGCTCGATCTCCAGCGGCAGCAGGTCGGGATCGGGGAAATAGCGGTAGTCGTGCGCCTCTTCCTTCGATCGCATCGAGCGCGTCTCGCCGCGGTCGGGATCGTAGAGCCGGGTTTCCTGCACCACCTTGCCGCCGTCCTCCAGGATGGCGATCTGGCGGCGCGCCTCGTAGTCGATGGCGGCCTGGATGAAACGCAGCGAGTTCATGTTCTTGATCTCGCAGCGTGTGCCGAGATGGCTGAAGTCCTGGGTCTCCTGGTAGCGCTCATAGGCGCCCGGCGGACAGACCGAGACGTTCACGTCGGCGCGCAGGTTGCCGTTCTGCATATTGCCATCGCAGGTGCCCAGATAGCGCATGATCTGGCGCAGCTTGGCGACATAGGCCGCCGCCTCCTCCGGCCCGCGGATGTCGGGGCGGCTGACGATTTCCATCAGCGCGACGCCGGTGCGGTTCAGGTCCACGAAACTCATGTTCGGGTCCATGTCATGGATCGACTTGCCGGCGTCCTGCTCCAGATGGATGCGCTCGATGCGGACGCGGCGGGCGACGCCGGGGCCCATGTCCACGATCACCTCGCCCTCGCCCACGATCGGGTGGTAGAGCTGGCTGATCTGGTAGCCCTGCGGCAGGTCGGGATAGAAATAGTTCTTGCGGTCGAAGGCCGAGCGCAGGTTGATCGCCGCCTTCAGCCCCAGCCCGGTCTTGACCGCCTGAGCAACGCAGAATTCGTTGATGACCGGCAGCATCCCCGGCATGGCGGCATCGACGAAGGCGACATGGCTGTTCGGCTCGGCCCCGAAGCCGGTCGAGGCGCCGGAAAACAGCTTGGCGTTCGAGGCGACCTGGGCGTGGACCTCCAGCCCGATGACCAGTTCCCAATCCTGCTTCGCGCCCTGGATGACTTTCGGTTCCGGCGCGGTATAGGTCAGATGGTCAAGCATGGCATTCCCCTTGGCAAGGCTGCCCGCCTTTTAGGGTCTCGGCGCCCGCCCGGCAAGGCCCCGGGCCGTGGCAGCGCCGCAGGAGTATTTGGAAAACAGTGAAGACAAGATCTCTTGCGCGCTTCTTTGCTCCTCAAATACCCAACCGCCGCGGCGCCACCAGAATGGACCGCGCCAGGCTCTCGCCAACCCTGCATTCACCGTTTTCCAAATACTCAAACCCGACCGAGCAACAACCGGAAAGCCCGGACATCGACCTCAGCGACCACCCGGACGACCGGGGCGGGTCAGCCCGTGCTCGGGCGCCTCGTCGCCTTCCGACCCGATGGGCGCGGCGCTTGGACCGTGCGAGAAGCGCTCGATCAGGGCGTTTTCCAGCTGCCGATTCAGGTCGCGGCTCAGCGCCATGTACTCGGGATTTTCCTCGACCGGGACGCCGGGCTTCCAGACCTCGGCCAGTTCGCGCAGATGGGCACGGTCCATGCGGTAGAAGATGCGCTCCAGCTCGGCCGCCTCATAGGGCGACAGGCCGACATGCTCCAGCGCATAGCGCCCGGCGCGCAGCGAGCTGTCGAAGGTCTCGCGCACGATATGGTCGGCCTTGGCGGCATAGAGCTGGAACACGTTCACCCGGTCGCGGGCGCGGGCGATCACCACGATGTCGGGGCGTTTCTCCTTGGCATAGCGCACCAGGCGCAGGTTTGCCTCGGGGTCGTCCAGCGCCGCGACCAGCACGCGCGCCTTGTCGAGCCCGGCCGCCGCCAGGATCTCGGGCCGGGTCGGGTCGCCGAAATAGCCCTTGAAGCCGAAGCGGCGCATCAGCTGGATGACCGCGAGGTCGTGGTCCAGCACCGTGGTCTTGAACCCCGACATGGTCACCAGCCGGTTCAGCACCTGGCCGAAGCGGCCGACGCCGGCGATGATGATCGGCTGCTGCTCCTCGATCTCGTCGGCGAGGTCGCTGGCGCGTTCCTCGGCGATGCGGCGCGAGATGAAGTCCGACAGGATGAAGAGAAGCGGCGTTGCCAGCATCGACAGCGCGATGACCAGCAGGATGCCCTGCGCGAGGGCACGCGGCAGGATCGCCAGCGAGACGGCATAGGAGATCAGCACGAAGCCGAATTCGCCGGCCTGCGCCAGCGACAGGGTGAACAGCGTGCGGTCGCGGCCGCGCAGCCCGGTCAGCCGGGCGATCAGGTGCAGGACGACCGCCTTGATCGCGATCAGCGCGACCGTTACGCCCAGCACGGTCCCCGGCTGCTGGAACAGGATGCCGAAGTCCATGCCGGCGCCGACGGTGATGAAGAACAGCCCCAGCAGCAGCCCCTTGAAGGGCGCGATCTGGCCCTCGAGCTCGTGGCGGAACTCGGACCCGGCCAGCATGACCCCGGCCAGGAAGGTGCCAAGCGCGGGCGACAGGCCGACGAATTCCATCAGCGAGGCGATGCCCACCACGATCAGCAGCGCGAGCGCGGTGTCGAGCTCGTTCAGCCGCGCCGAATAGACATAGCGGAACATCGGCCGGATCAGGTATTGCCCGATCAGGATCACCGCCGCCACCGCGCCCAGCGTGACCAGCGCCGCCGCCCAGCCGGGCAGCGAATGCATGAAGGCCTCGCCGATATGCTCCTCGGACGTGGGCAGCGGCGCCCGCGTCGCCAGCAGCGGCATCAGCGCCAGCATCGGGATCACGGCGATGTCCTGGGTCAAGAGCACGGCGAAGGCGCTGCGCCCGCCCGGGGTCTGCATCAGCGATTTTTCCGACAGGGTCTGCAAGACGATGGCGGTCGAGCTCAGTGACAGGATCATGCCCAGCGTCACCGCGACATGCCAGTCCTGGTTCAGCGCCATCGCCAGCAGCGCCAGCAGCGCCACGGTGCCCAGGATCTGCATCCCGGCCAGGCCCAGGAGCTTCTTGCGCATCTGCCACAGCGCCTCGGGCTCCAGCTCCAGCCCGATCAGGAACAGCATCATCACCACGCCGAATTCGGCGAAATGCTGCAGGTCGGCCATGGCCCCGGCGGAACCCGCGAGGCCCAGCACCGGCCCGATCACGATGCCCGAGACCAGATAGCCCAGCACCGAGCCCAGGCCCAGCCGCGCCGACAGCGGCACGGCGATCACCATCGTCAGCAGGTAGACGGTGGCGATCAGCAGGAAGGATTCCATCAGCGCCCGTCCAGCATCCGCAGTTCGTGGGTGCGGCCCGACTTCACATAGGTCAGCCGCCCGTTGCCGATCGAATTGATGGTGCCACCGTCGATGCGGTCGCCCAGCCGCACCGTCACCACCTTGCCGCTGCGCAGCCGGATCAGCGCCCGGCTGGCCTGGCCGGCGCCGATGATGCCGATGATGGTGGTGCGGCCGGTGTCCATGCCGCGCGCCTGGGTCGCGGCCTTGGCCACGCCGGCCGAGGACACGCCTTTCGACAGGGCGGTGGCGGCGATCTCGGGCTCGTTGTCGATTTCCGGCGGCTTGTAATCCTGCTTGCGGGCGCGGGCGGCGCGTTCCTCGGCCTCGGCCTGGGCGCGGGCGCGGGCTTCGGCCTGGGCGCGGGCCTGGGCCTCGGCGGCGGCATCGGCCTGGGCGCGGGCGCGGATGCGCGCCTCGGCCTGGGCCTGCAATTGTTCGTCGAGCGCACGGCGGGCGGCGATCTCGGCATCGCTGGGGCCCGCAGCCGGCGCCGCCGCTGCCGGGGCCGCCGCGGCCGGTTCGGGGCCGGGCGCCGGGTCGGCGGCGGGCTCGGCCGCAGCGCCGCGCCGGGGCGGCAAGGGCGACGAGGCGAGCGCCGAAAGCTGCACCGCACCGGGCGTCGCCGGGGCAGCGGCGGCGGCCGACAGCGCCGCGTCGATGGCTCCGGCCGAGGGCGTGGCGCCGCCTTTGCCGGGACGCGGCTGCGGGCGGGACGAGCCACGCAAAAGCCCGCCCGAATCCCGGGCGGGCGTCGCGGCTTCCGCGCTGCGGCCGGGCTTGTCCGGTGGTGGCGTCGTGGCGGCGCGCAGCGCGGCATCGACGGCCGAGGCGCTGACCGCATCGCTGGCGGTGGCGGCCTTGCCGGGCTTGCGCAACGGCCGGGCCTGGGCCAGCCGCGCGCCCTCGGCCGCAGGCACCATCCGGGCCTCGACCAGGCCGTGCCGGCCCAGGTCGCGGATCAGATCGTGCAACTGCCGGTCATCGGCCGGGGTCAGCGGCTCGTCCTCGATCAGGGCGGGGGCCGCGCCCTCGGGGCGCAGCGGCGGCCGGGACGAGCCGCGCAGCGTCGCATCCTGGGCGACCCGGCCGGCGGGCGCCGCAGCCGGGCTGGCGGCCGGCGCCGCGGCCGGGGCGACGGTGCGGCGGGCGCGCTCCGGCGGACGGGTGGCGCGGATCGGCTGCGCCGCCTTCTGGCTTGCCGCATAGGGCAAGGGATCGGCCGGCAGGCGCGGCGCGCTGTCGGCCCGCGGTGCGCTGGTCTGCGGCGTGCTGCGCCGGGGCGCCAGCTGCGGCCGCGCCGAACTGCTGAGGCGTCCCGCTGCCGGCGCCGGGGTGGTCGGCCGTGCGGCCGAGGGCGTGGTCCGGGCCACCTGCTGCGGCGCGGCAGCGGGACGGGTGGCGGCGACGCTGGCTGCCGGAGCGGCCGCGGCGACGGCGGGCGCTTGCAGCGGGACCGCGGCCGTCGCGGCCGGCGCATCCGGGGCCGCAGGCGCAGCGGCATGGGTCGAGGGCGGCACCACGGCGGCGGCGACCGCGGCGGCGGCGACGATGACGCGCCGGCGCTCCTCCTCGGTCAGGGCCGAGATCGGCGCGGCGGGCGCGGCCAGCTGCGGCGCGGGCTGCGCCGGCGCCGGCTGGTCGATTGCCGCGGTTTGCGCGCCAGCCCCGGGCGCCAGCGCAGCGGCGGGCGTGGTCGGCGCAACGCTCTGCGGCGCGGCTTCGGTGGCGGGCGACACCGCGGCGGCTTGCGGCGCCGGATCGGCCGGCCGCTCGATCGCAGGGGTGGATTCGGCCAGGCTGTCGCCACCGTCGCGCGGCACCACGAAGGCCCAGATCAGGATCAGCCCGGCGACCAGCGCCGCCAGCATGCCGACGAGGCCGACCAGCCCGCCCGGGCGGCGGCCGGGCGGCGGCGCGGCCACGGTCTCGCGCGTCTTGCGGGCGCCGGCGGCGCGTTCATGGATGGCCCGGGCGCGCGGGTTCAGGGCCGCGGCACCCTCGGCGGCGGTCGGCGCGTGGCGCACCACGGCGACTGCGGCCTCGGCGGTCTCGGCCTCGGCTGCGCCGGCCGGCGGGGCGGGCGCATCATCGGCAGGCGCGGACGCCTTCGCTTCCGGCTCGGGTGCCTCGGGGTCCGGCACATCGGCCGTGGCGGCATCGGCCTCGGGCGCATCGGCTTCCGCGGGCGTCGCGTCGGCGGCCGGTGCCGGGGCCGGCGGCGCTTCGGCGGCGGGCATCTGCGTATCGGGCTCCGCCGTCGGCCCGGGTTCGGCGGGGGTTTCCGCCGCGGCCTCCGTCACGTCGCCGCCCAGGTCCAGATCCGAGGGCGCGCTGTCCTCGGCGAATTGCAGCCCGGCCGAGGTCACGCCGGCCTGGGCCGGATCGACCGCGGGTCGGGCGCGGGCCGGCGGATCCAGCACGAAGACCGGCTCGCCCGGATAGGCGGCCTCGGACGGGGCGGCGCAGAAGCCCTGGCCGTCGAAGCCGTATTGCGCGGCGAAGTCGCGCGCCTCGCGCAGGGTCTGGCGCGCCACGGCGGCGACGCGCACGCTGTCGCCGTCGCCCTCCCAGTCGAAGGCCAGGTCGTCGATGGCATAGGGGGTCAGCCCGTCCAGTGCCCGGCCCACCGACCGCTCGCGGTCGGCGCCGGGGGCGACGGTCAGGGTGGTGTAAAGGATCTGGTCGTCGGGAATGACCAGCGTCACCGGCAGCGGAGCCGCGTCCCCGGCCATGGCGCGCAGCGCGGTCAATTCCTCGCGAAACCCGGCCGAGTCGAACTCGACCGAGCCGAGATGGCGCCAGGCGGCCGGCACCTGCCCCTCGGCCGCGGTCTCGCGGCGCTGCAGATGCACGGCATCCTCGCTGAAGGAAAGGGCGTATTCGGTAACGGAATCAAGCGACATGAATAGGCTTTGCTCTGCGGTCCCGGGCGCCTGCGCGCGTTCTTGTGATCTTTTTGAATGGACTACCGCAGAACGCGATCCGTGAAAAGCGGAACACCGGATTGTGAGGCATCCAAACCGCGATTTCCGGTGTTATGGGGCGGGAACGACAATCGCGCGGCCAGAACCCTTCCCCAAGGCCGCGCCAAGGAGACAGAGATCATGGCCCCATTCCGCCCCCTGCTGACCGCGGCGACGTTGATCGTCATCGGCGCCGGCCCGTTGCTGGCCCAGGCCGCCGCCCCCGACGCCCCGCCGCCGCCCCCGCCGCAGATCGGACAGCACGCCATGAAACACCCCGGCAAGCATCACGGCCCCATGGCCAAGCTGACCGTGACCGGCGAGGGCCAGTCCGCGGCCCAGCCCGACATGGCGACGATCTCGCTGGGGGTCAGCTCGCGCGCCGACACCGCCGCCGAGGCCATGGCGCAGAACGCCGAACAGCAAGGCAAGGTCATCGAGGCGCTGAAGGCCGAGGGGATGGAGGCCCGCGACATCCAGACCTCGGGGCTGAACCTGTCGCCGGTCATCGACTATCAGGACGGCCAGCCGCCCAAGCTGACCGGCTACGCTGCGCAGAACATGGTGACGCTGCGCGTGCGCGACATCGCGGCGCTTGGCGGGGTGTTGGACAAGCTGGTCGCCTCGGGCGCCAATGAGATCAGCGGCATCAGCTTCTCGCGCGAGGACATGACAGAGGCGCTGGACCAGGCCCGCGCCGCCGCCATCGCCGATGCACGCCACCGTGCCGAGGTCATGGCCGAGGCGGCCGGGATGAAGCTCGGGCCGCTGATCTCGCTCTCCGAGGCCCAGGCCGGCGGCGGGCCGCGCCCGATGATGATGGCGGCTGCGGCCAAGCAGGCCGACACGCCGATCGAGGCGGGCGAGCTGACGGTGACGGCCCATGTGACCGCCGTCTTCGCCATGCATGAGGGCGCGCGGCACCGGACTCGGCCCCTGCCCCCGATGTCCCTGCCCCCGACGCGCCCGAAGGCGAGGCGCCGGCGAACTGAGCGCCACGAATGCAGCAGAACGGGCGGCGGGCCATTCCGCCGCCCGTTTCGTTCAGGCCGTCGCCGCCGCCAGCGCCTGGTCGAGATCGGCGATGATGTCCTGCGCGTCCTCGATGCCGATCGACAGCCGCACCACGTCCGGCCCGGCCCCGGCCGCGATCTTCTGCGCGTCGCTGAGCTGGCTGTGCGTGGTCGAGGCGGAATGGATCACCAGCGAACGCGCATCGCCCAGGTTCGCGACATGGCTGAAGAGCTTCAGGCTGTCGACCAGCTTCACCGCCGCGTCGTAGCCGCCCTTGATCGAGAAGGTGAAAAGCGCCCCCGCCCCCTTGGGATAGACCCGGCGCGCCGTCGCGTTCCAGGGCGAGGACGCGAGCCCCGCATAGGTGACCGAGGTGACGCGCGGGTCCTTCTCCAGCCATTCCGCGACCTTTTGCGCGTTCTCGACATGGCGCTGCATGCGCAGGCCCAGGGTCTCGACCCCCATCAGCGTGTAATGCGCGGCCTGCGGGTTCATGGTCATGCCCAGGTCGCGGAGCCCGATGGCGATGCCGTGGAAGGTGAAGGCGAGGCTGCCGAAGGTCTCGTGGAACTTCAGCCCGTGATAGGCCGGCTCGGGCTGCGACAGGCTGGGGAACTTGTCCGAGGCCGACCAGTCGAACTTGCCGCCGTCCACGATCACGCCGCCGGTCACGGTGCCATTGCCGGTGATGTATTTCGTCAGGCTGTGCACGACCAGCGTGGCGCCCAGCTCCAGCGGCTTGCAAAGCCAGGGCGTCGCCAGCGTGTTGTCGACGATCAACGGGACGCCGAGCTCGTCCGCCACCTTGGCCACCGCCGGAATGTCGGTGACATAGCCGCCCGGGTTGCTGATCGATTCGCAGAAGATGGCGCGGGTATCCTCGTCCGCCGCCGCCCGCAACGCCTCGAGATCGTCGAGGTCGACGAATTTGCACGACCAGCCGAAGCGCTTGATGGTCTGGCTGAACTGGGTGATGGTGCCGCCATAAAGCCGGGTCGAGGCGATGATGTTCCGGCCCGGCCCCATCAGCGGGAACAGCGCCATGATCTGCGCCGCATGGCCCGAGGAACAGCAGACCGCGCCCGCGCCGCCCTCCAGCGCCGCGATGCGGGTCTGCAGCGCGGCGACGGTCGGATTGGTCAGGCGGGAATAGATATAGCCGACCTCCTGCAGGCCGAAGAGCCGCGCGGCATGGCCGGCGTCCTGGAACACATAGGCGGTGGTCTGATAGATCGGCACCTGGCGCGAGCCGGTCGCCGGGTCGGGCGCGCTGCCGGCATGGACGGCGCTGGTGTCGAAGCCCCAATCGGGGGACATGCTGTCGGACATGGAAACTCTCCCTAGCTGCGGGCCAGAGACTAGGCGGGTTTCGCGGCGGAAATCCATCGAAATCCGGGGGATGGCGCCGGGAAAGACGCGGCATGGCGCCGCGCAGCCGTCCAGGAGAACGCGCTTTCTCCGCCGGGGCGAGAAAGAGCATGGCATCGCTTCAGGGAAGGGATGTTGGTGCGGTCGAGAAGACTCGAACTTCCACTCCGGTTAAGGAACAGCGACCTCAACGCTGCGCGTCTACCAATTCCGCCACGACCGCACTGCCGCAGGCCCGCGCGTTCTAGACGGTTGCGCGGCGGATGAAAAGAGAGATTTTCACCCGCCGCGCCAATTCCACCATGGCTCGGTTTTTCACTCCGCCGCCACGGCGCCTTGCGGCGTATAGTTCAGGATCGGCGCCAGCCAGCGCTCGGCCTCGCGCAGCGACATGCCCTTGCGATGGGCATAGTCCAGGACCTGGTCGTGCTCGACCTTGGCGACGCCGAAATAATAGGCCTCGGGATGGCCGATATAGAGGCCCGAGACCGACGAGCCGGGCCACATCGCCATGGACTCGGTCAGTTCGACCCCGGTCGCCGCCGTCGCATCCAGCAGCCGGAACAGCGTGGTCTTTTCGGTGTGGTCGGGCTGGGCGGGATAGCCGGGCGCCGGGCGGATGCCCTTGTAGGGCTCGGCCGCCAGTTCCTCGGGGCTGAAGTCTTCCTCGGCATAGCCCCAGTATTGCTTGCGCACCCGCTCGTGCATCATCTCGGCCAGCGCCTCGGCGAAGCGGTCGGCCAGCGCCTGCACGAGGATCGCCGAGAAATCGTCATGCGCCGCCTTGAAGCGTTCGGCGATCTGCTGCTCCTCGCCGCCCGCCGTGACCACGAAGCCGCCGACATAGTCGCGATGGCCCTCGGGGGCGACGAAATCGGCCAGGGCCACGTTCGGGCGGCCGTCGCGCTTGCTGACCTGCTGGCGCAGGGTGTGCAGCGTCGCCAGCTCATGCGCGCGGTCGTCGGCGGTGAACAGGCGGATGTCGTCGCCCATGCGATTCGCCGGCCAGAAGCCGATGACGGCGCGCGGCTTGAACCAGGATTCGTCGATGATGCGCGTCAGCATCGCCTGCGCATCGGCGAAGAGCTGGCGCGCCACCTCGCCCTGCTTTTCGTCCTGAAGGATGCGCGGATAGACCCCCTTCAGCTCCCAGGTCTGGAAGAACGGCGTCCAGTCGATATAGCGCGCGATCTCGGCCAGGTCGAAATCGTCGATGACGCGCGCACCCAGGAATTCGGGCGCCTTGGCCTGATAGCCGGTCCAGTCGATGCGCACGGCATTGTCGCGGGCCGAGGCCAGCGGCAGCCGCTTCTTGTCCGCCTCGGCGCGGGCATGACGGTTCGCCACGTCCAGGTATTCGGCGCGAACCGTGTCGACATAGGCCGATTTCTGGCCCGAGAGCAGGCTGCCCACCACGCCCACGGCGCGGCTGGCGTCGGTGACATAGACCGCCTGCCCCTTGGCATAGCGCGGGTGGATCTTCACGGCGGTATGCACGCGGCTTGTCGTCGCGCCACCGATCAGCAGCGGAATGTCGAAACCCTCGCGCTCCATTTCCGCGGCGACATGCGCCATCTCGTCCAGCGAGGGGGTGATCAGGCCGGACAGGCCGATGATATCCACCTTCTCGGCCTTGGCGGTTTCCAGGATCTTGGTCGCCGGGACCATCACGCCCAGGTCGATGATCTCGTAATTGTTGCAGGCCAGCACGACGCCGACGATGTTCTTGCCGATGTCATGCACGTCGCCCTTGACCGTCGCCATCAGGATCTTGCCGGCGCTGGAGGCGCCGCCACCGCCGCCCGCCGCGGCCTTCTCGGCCTCCATATAGGGCAGCAGATGCGCCACCGCCTGCTTCATCACCCGCGCCGATTTCACCACCTGCGGCAGGAACATCTTGCCCGAGCCGAACAGATCGCCGACCACGTTCATCCCGGCCATCAGCGGGCCCTCGATCACATGCAGCGGCCGCGCGGCGGCAAGGCGGGCCTCCTCGGTGTCCTCGTCGATATATTCGGTGATGCCGTTGACCAGCGCATGTTCCAGCCGCTTGTCCACCGGCCAGGTCCGCCAGGTCAGGTCCTTTTCGCGGGCCTTCGCGCCGCCCTCGCCGCGGAAACGCTCGGCGATCTCCAGCATGTTCTCGGTCGCCGTGCCGCCGGCCTTGGGCTTGCGGTTCAGCACCACATCCTCGCAGGCCTCGCGCAGGCTGGGCTCGATCTGGTCATAGACGGCCAGCTGGCCGGCGTTGACGATGCCCATGTCCATGCCGGTCTGGATCGCGTGATACAGGAACACCGCATGCATCGCCTCGCGCACCGGCTCGTTGCCGCGGAAGCTGAAGCTCAGGTTCGACACCCCGCCCGAGACATGCACATGCGGCAGCTGCTGCATGATCCGCCGCGTCGCGCCGATGAAGTCCAACCCGTAGTTGTCGTGCTCCTCGATCCCGGTGGCGATGGCGAAGATGTTCGGGTCGAAGATGATGTCCTCGGCCGGGAAGCCGACGCGGTTGACCAGGATGTCATAGGCCCGGGCGCAGATCTCGACCTTGCGGTTCTCGGTGTCGGCCTGGCCCTTCTCGTCGAAGGCCATGACCACCACCGCGGCACCGTAGCGGCGGCACAGGTCGGCATGGTGCAGGAAGGCCTCCTCGCCCTCCTTCAGCGAGATCGAGTTCACGATGGCCTTGCCCTGCACGCATTTCAGCCCGGCCTCGATCACCTCCCATTTCGAGCTGTCGATCATCACCGGCACGCGGGCGATGTCGGGCTCGGCCGCGATCAGGTTCAGATAGTCGATCATCGCCTGCTTCGAATCGATCAAGCCTTCGTCCATGTTGACGTCGATGATCTGGGCACCGTTCTCGACCTGGTCGCGGGCCACGTCCAGCGCGGCGGCGTAATCGCCATTGGTGATCAGCTTGCGGAACTTGGCCGAGCCGGTGACGTTCGTGCGCTCGCCCACGTTGACGAAGGGAATGTCGTCGGTCTTGACGAAGGGCTCCAGCCCCGACAGGCGCAGGCGCGGCTCGATCTCGGGGATCGCGCGCGGCGGCAGGCCCTCGACGGCGCGGGCGATGGCGGCGATATGCTCGGGCGTCGAGCCGCAGCAGCCGCCGACCACGTTCACCAGCCCCTCGCGGGCGAATTCGGCGACCTGCGCGGCCATCTCCTCGGGCGATTCGTCGTATTGGCCCATCTCGTTCGGCAGGCCGGCATTGGGATAGGCGCAGATCAGCGTATCCGCGACCGAGGACAGCTCGGCCAGGTGCGGGCGCATGGCGGCGGCCCCCAGCGCGCAGTTCAGCCCGATGGTGGCGGGTCGGGCGTGGCTGACCGAATACCAGAAGGCGGTCGGCGTCTGCCCCGACAGCGTGCGCCCCGACAGGTCGGTGATGGTGCCCGAGATCATCACCGGCAGCCGCAGCCCCACGTCGGAAAAGACCTCCTCGCAGGCAAAGATCGCCGCCTTGGCGTTCAGCGTGTCGAAGATGGTCTCGATCAGGATCAGGTCGGCACCGCCATCGACCAGGCCGCGGATCTGCTGGGCATAGGCCACGCGCAGATCGTCAAAAGTCACGGCACGATAGCCGGGGTTGTTCACGTCCGGGCTGATCGAGGCCGTCCGGTTGGTCGGCCCCACCGCGCCCGCCACCCAGCGCAGCCGCCCGTCCTCGGCCGTGGCGCGGTCCAGCGCCCGGCGCGCGATGCGCGCGCCGTGGAAGTTCAGGTCATAGACCGCCGCCTCCATGCCGTAATCCGCCTGGGCGATGGTGGTCGAGGAAAAGGTGTTGGTCTCGACGATATCGGCGCCCGCCTTGGCATAGCGGTAATGGATCTCCTCGATCGCCGCGGGCTGGGTCAGGATCAGCAGGTCGTTGTTGCCCTGCTGCGGATGCTCGCCCGGCACCGGCGGATGGCAGCCGCAGTTGCAGCCGCCGCCATGGCCGCGGAAATCGTCCTCCTTCAGGCCCAGCTGCTGGATCTGCGTGCCCATGGCCCCGTCGAGGATCAGGATACGCTGGCGCGCGGCCTCGCGCAGGGCTTCGAAGACGGGGGACTTGGGCAGGGTCATGGCGGCATCCGGGCTTGGGTTGGGTGGCAACCTATACAGGCACACAGGCATTTAGTGAAATTCAACATCCGCACAATGATCTTGAAGCAGGCTCATGTTTCTTTGCTCGGCAAATACCCCGGGGGCGTGGGGGCAGCGCCCCCACCGCCGACGGCGCCCCCTTGCGACAGCCCGTCCGCAGGAATATCTGCCGGCCATGACCGAATGGATCACCGCCCCCGGACTGACCGACTATCCGCAAGCCGTCGCCTTCATGGAGGCGCGCGCCGCCGCGATCCACGAAGGCCGCGCCGACGAGCTGATCTGGCTGGTCGAGCATCCGCCGCTCTATACCGCCGGCACCTCGGCCAAAGCCGAAGACCTGCTCAGCGCCCGCTTCCCGGTGCACGAGACCGGCCGCGGCGGGCAATATACCTATCACGGTCCCGGCCAGCGCGTGGTCTATGTCATGCTGGACCTGAACCGGCGTGGCCGCGACGTGCGCGCCTTCGTCAAGGCGCTCGAATCCTGGGTCATCGACGCCCTGGCCGAGTTCAACCTGAAGGGCGAGATCCGCGACGGCCGCGTCGGCGTCTGGATCGCCCGGCCCGACAAGGCGCCCCTGCCCGACGGCAGCATGCGCGAGGACAAGATCGCCGCCATCGGCGTCAAGCTGCGCCGCTGGGTCAGCTTCCACGGCATCTCGATCAATGTCGAGCCCGACCTCGGCCATTACGCCGGCATCGTGCCCTGCGGCATCCAGGGCCATGGCGTGACCAGCCTGGTCGATCTCGGCCTGCCGGTCGGGATGGGCGACCTCGACCTGGCGCTGCGGGCCGGATTCGCACGGCATTTCCCGCCGCTGGCCGGCTGATTTTCACCCGCACGGAAAAGCAGTCTCAAAACTTTCTGCGACTTTTTGACGGTGTTGCACCCCAGCCCGGCATGTTACCCCTGTACTTCGGAGGAGGACGAGGGTCCTCTCGTCGACTCAAGGAAAAGAACCCAGAGGATTCGCGATGAAGACCAGCATCTACGCCACTCTCGCCGCCACGTTTCTCGCCCTGCCCGCCATGGCCCAGGACGCCGGAGACCCGGCCAAGGGCGAGAAGGAATTCAAGAAGTGCAAGGCCTGCCACATGATCCAGTCGCCGGACGGCTCGGATGTGGTCAAGGGCGGCAAGACCGGGCCGAACCTCTACGGCGTGGTCGGGCGCAAGGCCGGTACCGAGGAAGGCTTCAAATATTCCGACGCGCTGATCAAGCTGGGCGAGGCCGGCGAGGTCTGGACCCCCGAGGATCTGGAGCATTACATCACCGACCCGAACAAATACGTCGCGGAAAAGGTCGGCGACAAGTCGCTGAAAACCAAGATGACCTTCAAGCTGACCAAGAACCAGGCCGACGTGGTGGCCTTCCTGGCGCAGCACTCGCCCGAGGCGGGCGCCGCCCCCGCGGCCGGCGACGCGCCCGCGGCCGATGCTCCCGCCGAGGCCCCTGCAGAGACTCCCGCCGCGCCGGCGTCGAACTGAGCCGATCCTGTCGCCAAGCGGCAACATTCGCGCCCCCGGCACGCCGAAAGCGTCCGGGGGCGTGTCATTTGAGACCTGTGGCGGATTGCCTCAGCCCATCATCCTGTTCTAGAACCGATAGCGAGTCCGCTGGCCCCCGAGGCCGGCCAGCCGCATCTGAGGGAGTCCACGCATGGCAGACGCAGCCGTTCACGGCCACGGTGACCATCATGACACCCGCGGGTTCTTCACCCGCTGGTTCATGTCAACCAACCACAAGGATATCGGTATCCTTTACCTGTTCACGGCCGGCGTCGTCGGCCTGATTTCGGTCTGCTTCACCGTCTACATGCGCATGGAGCTGCAGCATCCCGGCGTGCAGCTCATGTGCCTGGAAGGCGCGCGGCTGATCGCCGATGCCTCGGCGGAATGCACTCCGAACGGGCATCTCTGGAACGTCATGATCACCTATCACGGCGTGCTGATGATGTTCTTCGTCGTGATCCCGGCGCTGTTCGGCGGGTTCGGCAACTATTTCATGCCGCTGCACATCGGCGCCCCGGACATGGCCTTCCCGCGGCTGAACAACCTCAGCTACTGGATGTATGTCTGCGGCGTGGCGCTGGGCATCGCCTCGCTGCTGGCTCCCGGCGGTTCGGACCAGCCCGGCTCGGGCGTGGGCTGGGTGCTGTATCCGCCGCTCTCGACCACCGAAGGCGGCTATTCGATGGACCTGGCGATCTTTGCCGTCCACGTCTCGGGCGCCTCGTCGATCCTGGGCGCGATCAACATCATCACCACCTTCCTGAACATGCGCGCCCCCGGCATGACGCTGTTCAAGGTGCCGCTGTTTGCCTGGTCGGTCTTCATCACCGCCTGGCTGATCCTGCTGTCGCTGCCGGTGCTGGCCGGCGCGATCACCATGCTGCTGATGGACCGCAACTTCGGCACGCATTTCTTCGACCCGGCCGGCGGCGGCGATCCGGTGCTCTATCAGCACATCCTGTGGTTCTTCGGCCACCCCGAGGTCTATATCATCATCCTGCCCGGCTTCGGCATCATCAGCCACGTGATCTCGACCTTCGCGCGGAAGCCCATCTTCGGCTACCTGCCGATGGTCCTGGCCATGGCCGCGATCGGCATCCTGGGCTTCGTGGTCTGGGCGCACCACATGTACACGGCCGGCATGTCGCTGACCCAGCAGGCCTATTTCATGCTGGCGACCATGACCATCGCCGTGCCCACGGGCATCAAGGTGTTCTCGTGGATCGCGACCATGTGGGGCGGCTCGATCGAGTTCAAGACGCCGATGCTCTGGGCCTTCGGCTTCCTGTTCCTGTTCACCGTCGGCGGCGTGACCGGCGTGGTGCTGTCGCAGGCGCCGCTCGACCGGGTCTATCACGACACCTATTACGTCGTGGCGCATTTCCACTACGTGATGAGCCTGGGCGCCGTCTTCGGCATCTTCGCCGGGGTCTATTACTGGATCGGCAAGATGTCCGGCCGGCAATACCCGGAATGGGCCGGCAAGCTGCATTTCTGGATGATGTTCCTCGGCTCGAACATGATCTTCTTCCCGCAGCACTTCCTGGGCCGCCAGGGCATGCCGCGGCGCTACATCGACTACCCGGTCGAGTTCGCCTATTGGAACAACATCTCGTCGATCGGCGCCTATATCAGCTTCGCCTCCTTCCTGCTGTTCATCGGCATCGTGTTCTACACGCTCTTCGCCGGGCGCCGGGTGAACGTGCCGAACTACTGGAACGAGCACGCCGACACGCTGGAATGGACCCTGCCCTCGCCCCCGCCCGAGCACACGTTCGAGCAGTTGCCCAAGCGCGAGGACTGGGATCGCAGCCACGCGCATTGAGCGATGCCCTGGCAATGGCATGACGCGGCCCCGGAGCAATCCGGGGCCGTTTTCCGTCTGGAGATCCGCCCGCATCGCGCCCTGCCTCGGCGCGGCTTTGCCTGGGTGATCGGGCTGACGGCGGGCTTCCTGGCGCTGCCGCTGATCGCGGTGCTGGGCACGGCGGTGCTGTGGGGTCTGCTGCCCTTTGCCGCGCTGGCGGTCTGGGGGCTGTGGGCGGCGATCCGGCACAGCTATCGGGTGCCGCAGGAGGTGATGCACCTGTCGCACGACCGGCTCGAGCTGGTGCGCAGCGACCCGGGCCGCGCCGACCGCATCTGGCGGACCAACCCCTATTGGGTCCGGGTGGTGCTGCGGGCGAATGGCCCGGTCGAGGATTACCTGGTGCTGACCGACGGCCGGCGCGAAGTCGAGCTGGGCGCCTTCCTGGCCCCCGAGGAGCGGGTGGCGCTGCGGGACGATCTGACCCGGCGGCTGGGGGCGTTGCGGGGATAGAGGGCTGCGGACGCAGGGCGCGTAACGGTCTTGGCAATCTTCTGTTCAAAGAACGCCTGTGACCGGCGTACACCGAGCGTACACTGCGGATGCACCGGCGGTGCGCCTTGAAATCGCGAGCACGGCGTTCGGAAACCTGTCCAAATCGCCAGCTACTGCGGCAATCCGGGACAGGGTAAGGCACATGGATCACGTATTGTTTACCATTGGTTGATCATGCCCGACACCGGCCCTTCGCGACTGCTTTCTCTGACCACGCCCACCACGCTTGATCTGGACCAGGACACCGTTTCCGCGCTGTTCGCGGCGACGGTCGAGGATCCAGACGGCATCCGCCAAGTCACGGTTTACTACGACCGGCCGCTGGCTACGACTCAAGGCGCTTATGAGTTTCAGATCATCCACGGCTATGGCAGCGACTGGTCGGACGGCACGCACAGCTACACAACCGGCGTGCTGCCGCATAATATCTCCGGGCCACTGAACATCGCGCGGGTTCAGATCACCGACAATCTGGGCAACCAGACCGATGTGACGAATGCGGAACTGCGTGCGCTTGGCATCGACACCTCGATCAACATCACCAGCACCAGCGCCGATACCACCCCGCCGGTTCTCACATCGCTTGATCTGCCGGATGTGATTGACTTGAGGGGGGAAAACGTCGCGGCGGATTTCGCGGCAAGCGGGATAGACACAACAGAAATCGAAAGTGTATCCCTCTGGTTCGATCGTGATATTTCCTATTCTTTTGGTAGCGGCTCTTTCAACGACTGGGACCTGCTTATTATCTCTGGTGATAGCGACGACTGGTTGGACGGAAGCTCTACACAAACGCGCAGCATTGGTGGCAGCACCTTTTCCGGGCCGGTGGACCTGGAGAGGATTTGGATCACCGACATCTACGGCAACCGACGCATCTATACGAATGACGATCTGCGCGCGCTGGGTTTCGACACCTCGTTCGAAGTCATCGGCACCGCCGCCCCCACGCCGACAACCTATGTGGCCGACCTGCCCGACTCGATCACCATCCGCGAAGGCCAAAGCGTCGATGTGGCGCTGAACTTCAGCGGCATGACCAATCATTATGTCAATTATAGCTACCACGTCTCGACCAGCGGTGGCACTGCGGATTTCAGCGACATCGGCGCCTCGTCAGGCAGCGGCTGGATCAGTATTTCCTCGACCTCGCCCTACAACACCAGCCGCGGCATGTCGGTCTATGCACTGCGCGACGGTGAACAGGATCCCGGCGAGGTCGCCTACCTTGTCGTAGAACTGACAGGACAGATGACCTTTGTCGATGGCGGCACCACCCAGATCGTCGAGATCCGCATCGCCGATGACAACTGGTCCATCGGCGACGACCGGGCCAACGTGCTGCGCGGCACCAGCGCGGCCGAGGATCTGGTCGGCGGTGCCGGAAACGACAGCTATTACGTCACGGCCGGCGACCGGGTGGTCGAGACGGCGAATGCCGGAATTGACACGGTCTTCACCGATTTCTCGCGCGGGATCGAGGCTCATGTCGAGAACCTGACCCTGCTCGGCTCGGGCAATATCAACGGCACCGGCAATGCGGTGGCGAACCGGATCAGCGGCAATGCCGGCAACAATACGCTGCTTGGCGGTCTGGGCAACGATACGCTGCTGGGCGGCGCCGGCAACGACACGCTGAACGGCGGGGCGGGAGACGACCGGCTGGACGGTGGCGCGGGCGTGGACCTGGTCGCCTATGGCGGGGCCACGGGCGGCGTGCGGGTGAACCTGTCGCTGAACACGGCGCAGGTGATCGGCGGCGGCCAGGGCAGCGACACGCTGAGCTGGATCGAGAACGTCAACGGCTCGGGCTTCGCCGACGTGCTGACCGGCAATGGCGCCGCGAACCTGCTGTCCGGGGCCGCGGGCAATGACACGCTGATCGGCGGGGCCGGCACCGACACGCTGAGCGGCGGGCTCGGCACCGATACGGCGGGCTATGGCGCGGCCGGCGGCGGCGTGCGGGTGGACCTGGCGACGGCCGGCGCGCAGGCGATCGGCGGCGGCCAGGGCAGCGACCTGCTGCTGGGCATCGAGAACCTGGACGGCTCGGGCTTTGCCGACCGGCTCTGGGGCAATCTCGCGGCGAACCGGCTGAACGGCAGCGCCGGCAACGACCAGCTGGATGGCCGGGGCGGCAACGACAGCCTGCTGGGCGGCGCCGGGGCCGACAGCCTGCTGGGCGGCGCCGGCAATGACGTGCTGACCGGCGGCGCCGGCGCGGACCGGCTGAACGGCGGGCTGGGCGCCGACCAGTTCGTGTTCCTGGGCTTGGGCGAGTCGGGCGTGGCAGCGGCGGGGCGCGACCTGATCCAGGATTTCAGCCACGCCCAGGGCGACCGCATCGACCTGCGCGGCATCGACGCGCATGCCGGGCTTGCCGGCGACCAGGCCTTCCGGCTGATCGGCGAGCGTGCCTTTACCGGCGCGGCGGGCGAGCTGCGCTATGAGCGGGCCGGCAATGTGACCACGATCCTGGCCGATAGCAATGGCGACGGCCGGGCGGATTTCTCGGTGGCGCTGAACGGCAGCCA
This sequence comes from Paracoccus sp. DMF, assembly GCF_004407025.1. NCBI lineage: Bacteria > Pseudomonadati > Pseudomonadota > Alphaproteobacteria > Rhodobacterales > Paracoccaceae > Paracoccus > Paracoccus sp. DMF. The sequence continues at coordinate 28,433 of NZ_SOKV02000026.1, read as the reverse complement.
CAGCTTGGCCGGGGCGGATTTCCTGCTGTAACCGACTGACCCAACAGCAAAAAGGCCCGGCAGCGCGCCGGGCCTTTCCTGCATCTAGCGGCTGGGGAGGAGGGTCAGCCGTCGACGCGGATCACCTTGTTTTCCGGGTCATAGGGGCTGTCCTCGGTCACCACCGCGTCCCAGAGCTGGCGCTGCATGCGGACCTTCAGCCGCGTGCCCGGCTTGGCCAGGTCGGGGCGGACATAGCCCATGCCGATGGACTTGCCGAAGGCCGCCGACCAGCCGCCCGAGGTCAGCCGGCCGATCTTGGTCGCGCCGTCCTCGGTAAAGAGCGCCTCGCGGCCCCAGGGGTCGGCATCGGCCGGGCCGTCGATCAAGAGCGTGCAGCAGAGCGAGCGCACGCCCTTGTCGAGCATGGCCTGCTTGCCGTTGAATTCCTTGCCCAAGTCGACAAAGCGGTCCAGCGCGGCTTCCAGCGGCGTCGCGTCGCGGCCCAGTTCGGTGCCGAAGGCGCGATAGGATTTCTCCTGCCGCAGCCAGTTCTGGGCCCGGGCGCCGACCAGCTTCATGCCGTGCTTCTCGCCCGCCACGACCAGCTGGTCCCAGAGATAGCGGCCGAATTCGATCGGGTGATGCAGTTCCCAGCCCAGCTCGCCGGTATAGGCGACGCGGATGGCGCGCACCGGGCACATGCCAAGCTCGATATTGCGCATCGTCAGCCACGGGAAACGCTTGTTGCCGAGCACGGTTTCCGGGTTCGCGTCGCGCACCAGCTCGTTCAGGATGGCGCGCGACTTCGGCCCGGCGATGGCGAAGACGCCCCATTGCGTGGTCACGTCCTGAATGATGACCTGGCCGAATTCGCCCTCCATCTCTTCGGCGGTCTTGCGCAGGAAGTCGGCGTCGTAATCGGTCCAGGCACCGGCCGAGATCAGGTAATAGTCGTCCTCGGCCAGGCGCACGATGGTGTATTCGGTGCGGGTGGTGCCGGTCTCGGTCAGCGCATAGGTCAGGTTGATGCGGCCGACCTTGGGCAGCTTGTTGGTGGTGAACCAGTCCAGGAACGCCGTGGCGCCGGGGCCGTAAACCCGGTGCTTGGTGAAGGCCGAGGCGTCGATCAGGCCGGCAGTGTTGCGCACGGCCTCGGCCTCGGCCTTGGCATATTGCCACCAGCCGCCGCGACGGAAGCTGCGCGCGGCGTGGTCGTCGAAGCCGATGGGGGCATAGTAGTTCGGGCGCTCCCAGCCGTTCACCTGGCCCATCTGGGCGCCGGCCGCGACCTGGCGGTCATAGGCCGGGGCGGTGCGCAGCGGCCGGGCGGATTCGCGTTCCTCGTCCGGGTGGTGCAGGATGAAGACGTGCTCGTAGCATTCCTCGTTCTTCTGCACCGCGTATTCGGTGGTCATCCACTGGCCATAGCGGCGCGGGTCGAGGCTCGCCATGTCGATCTCGGCCTCGCCCTGGGTCATCATCTGCGCCAGGTAGTAGCCGACGCCGCCGGCGGCGGTGATGCCGAAGGAAAAGCCCTCGGCCAGCCACATGTTGCGCAGGCCGGGGGCCGGGCCGACCAGCGGGTTGCCGTCGGGGGTGTAGCAGATCGGGCCGTTGAAATCGTCCTTGAGACCCACGGTTTCCGAGCTGGGCAGCCGGTGGATCATCGACATGTATTCTTCCTCGATCCGTTCCAGGTCCAGCGGGAACAGGTCGGCGCGGAAGGTTTCCGGCACGTCGTATTTGAAGCGGGCGGGTGCGCCGGCCTCATAGGGGCCGAGGATCCAGCCGCCGCGTTCCTCGCGCACATACCATTTCGCGTCGGCGTCGCGCAGCACCGGATGCTCGGGGTTGCCGGCCTCGCGCCAGGCCAAGAGCGCCGGGTCGGGCTCGGTGACGATGAACTGGTGCTCGACCGGGATCGCCGGGATCTTGATGCCCAGAAGGCGCGCGGTGCGCTGCGCGTGGTTGCCGGTCGCGGTCACCACATGCTCGGCGCGGATCTCGAACTCTTCGCCCGAGCCGACCAGGTTGCCGCCCTTTTCGATCATCTTTTCACAGGTGACGATCCATTCGTCGCCGGTCCATTTGTAGCCGTTGACCTGGATCTTGCGCTCGATGCTGGCGCCGGCCATGCGCGCGGCGCGGGCCATGGCCTGGGTCACGTCGGCCGGGTTGATATAGCCGTCGGTCGGGTGGAACAGCGCGCCCTTCAGCCCGTCGATATTGACCAGCGGCCAGCGATCCTTGATCTGGGCCGGGGTCATGAATTCATGCTCGACGCCCACGGTCTCGGCGATCGAGGAATACAGCTCGTATTCGTCCATCCGGTCCTGGGTCTGCGCCATGCGCAGGTTGCCGCAGCGGGTGAAGCCGGCGTTCAGCCCGGTCTCGGCCTCGAGCCCGGCATAGAGCTTGACGGAATAGTCATGGATGTGGCTGGTCGCGTAGCCCATGTTGAACAGCGGCAGAAGGCCGGCCGCGTGCCAGGTCGAGCCGGCCGTCAGCTCGTCGCGCTCGACCAGCAGCGTGTCCCAGCCGGCGCGCGCCAGATGCAGGGCGATGCCGCAACCGACGGCGCCGCCGCCGACCACCAGGGCCTTCACATGGGTTTTCATGGCGAGCGACTCCTTTTTCGCGCGTGAGCTTTGCTGAGAAACATCTCTGCCACAGCCGGCGCGGAATCATGTCCACAGCGCGACATGTTCCCGGCAAAAAGCGACATGGCCGGCCTGGCCCGGACAAGGGCAAAACGCCCCGGAAACCGGGGCGCAGCATTCACAGCATCGAGGGCACCACCTGGTCCGGCGGCCGGTGGCCATCGGCGAAAGTCTTGATGTTGATCAGGACTTTCTCGCCCATCTCGATCCGGCCCTCGACGGTGGCCGAACCCATATGCGGCAGCAGCACCACATTGGGCAGTTCGCGCAGCCGCGGGTTGATCTCATGACCGTGCTCGAAAACGTCAAGGCCGGCGCCGGCGATCTCTCCGGTGCGCAGCATCCGGGTCAGGGCGTTCTCGTCGATGACCTCGCCGCGCGAGGTGTTGATGACCACGGCCGAGGGTTTCATCAGCTTCAGCCGCCGCGCGTTCAGCAGGTGAAAGGTCGAGGGCGTGTGCGGGGCGTTCACGCTGATGATGTCCATGCGCGCCAGCATCTGGTCCAGGCTTTCCCACCAGGTCGCCTGCAACTCGGCCTCGGTTTCCGGGCGCAGGCGGCGGCGGTTGTGGTAATGCACCTGCATGCCGAAGACATTGGCGCGCCGCGCCACGGCCTGGCCGATGCGGCCCATGCCCAGGATGCCCAGCCGGCGCCCGCCCAGCCGCCCGCCCAGATGCGAGGTCGGCGACCAGCCCTGCCAGCGCCCGGCCTGCATTTCGGCCATGCCCTCGGGCAGGCGGCGGGTCACGGCCAGGATCAGCGCCAGCGCCATGTCGGCGGTGTCCTCGGTCACCACGCCCGGGGTATTGCTGACCAGGATGCCGCGCTGGCGGGCGGAGTGCACGTCGATATGATCGACGCCGGCGCCGTAATTCGCGATCAGCTTCAGCTTCTCGCCGGCCTGGGCCAGCATGTTGGCGTCGATCAGGTCGGTCACCGTCGGCACCAGCACGTCCGAGACGCGCATGGCGGCGACCAGTTCCTCGCGGCTGAACTTGTGGTCGTCGGCGTTCAGCGACACGTCGAAAAGCTCGGACATGCGGGTCTCGACCACTTCGGGCAGGCGCCGGGTCACGGTAACTTTAAGGCGCGAGCGGGTCGGATCGGTCGCTTGAACGGCGGGCATGGTCGCTCCTCTCTTCCAAAGCCGGGCGGCTTTTGGCAAAGTGCCCGCGATGCGGGGCGCGCACAAGACCCCGAAGAAGCAGGACGAGCAGATGAAGCAAGGACAGGCCTGGCTCTATGCCGCGGCGATGGGGCTGGGGCTTGCGGGCGGCGGCAGCGCCGCGCTGGCGCAGGCAAGCGATCCCGGCGAGGCGCTGGACGCCAAGCCGGTGCCCGGCGTTTCCGCCGACGCGGCGATCAGCCGCAACCCGGACGGCCAGGCCGATCCGAACCGCGGGCCGGTCACCAACCTGCCGCTGCCGCGCTATGTCAGCCTGAAGGGCGGCGAGGGCAATGCCAGGCGCGGCCCCAGCCTGTCGCATCGCATCGACTGGGTGTTCCGCCACGCCGGCATGCCCTTGCGCGTGGTGGCCGAGTTCGGCCAGTGGCGCCGGGTCGAGGACCAGGAGGGCGCCGGCGGCTGGGTGCATTATTCGCTGCTATCGGGCGTGCGCACCGCCATCGTCACCAAGGACATGCTGGACCTGCTGGCCCGGCCCGAGCCGCGCGCCGATGTCGTCGCCCGCGCCGAGGCCGGCGCCATCGTGCGGCTGCATGAATGCAATCCCGACTGGTGCCGCGTTTCGGGCGCCGGGGAAAAGGGCTGGGTGCCCAAGACCGCGATCTGGGGCGTCGACGCGGCCGAGATCCGCGACTAGGGCGGCGGCGCCTCGGCCCCCGTCTCGCCGCCGGCCTTGCAGACCACGACATGCCCCAGGGACACCCGCATCCAGGCGATGCGCGAGCAGCGGGCGCCGCCGGTGCCCAGCGTCGGGTGGGTCATGTCTTCGGCCCCGCATTCGTCGATCAACTCCTTGACGAAGCCGACCATGCCGCGGTCGTGGCCGTGAAAGCGCCGCCGCACCAGGTTCCAGCGCAGCCAGCCGGTCGCCTTGCGCAGCGGATAAAGCGCGCGCACCACGCCGTTCTTGTGGGCGCGGTCCAGCAACCGTTCGTGCCAGGACAGCTCCGGCTCGGGCGGGCGGTAGTGCTTGCCGTCGGGATATTGCGGCCAATAGCCGGTGCCCCAATCCTCGATGAAATACAGCCCGCCCGGCTTCAGGTGATGCTCGAGCAGGTGCCAGAACGAGATCCGCGCCAGCTGCCCGACATGGGCGGCGTCGTCGATGATGACGTCGAAGCCCTGCGGCGCACGTTCGGCGGCGATGCGGTCCAGGAGCGCCCTGTCCTGCTGCTCGCCGACATAGCACCGCACCCGATCGCCGAAGCGCGCGTCGCAGGGGTTGATGTCCAGCCCGGTGATGCGGGCATTGGGCAGCCATTCCTGCCAGTATTTCAGGGAATCGCCGCGCGCCACGCCCAGTTCCAGCAGGTCCAGCGGCTCGTGCCGCCGCGGCCCCAGGAAGGTGGCGTAGTTCTGGAAGTAATGCGCAAGCCCCATCTTGTCGATCGGGATGTCGCTGATCGTCCTGACGGGATTGGCCGAAGTCATCGCTTCACTCTCCCCGAAACACCGGATGAGAAAAGCGTAAGGCCGGGGACGGGCCGGCGGCAAGCGCCTTGCCATGCGCAGGGCCGCTTTGGCGCCGCGATACCAGCGCGGCGTGTGGCGCGCGGGCCGGGCACGCCCTGCAATTGCAAAGGCCGCCCCCGGGGGACGGCCTTGAGGTGGTTGCGGGTCGGTCCGCGTCACATGGTCTGGCCAACCAGCGAGTCGGTGCTGGCGCTGGCCTTCATGCATTGGTGATAGGTCAGCGTGATCGAATCCTCGGTCATGCGCAGCGTGCCGTCGGGCCGGGTCTGCAGGTCCACGACGCGGTTGCCGGCAGCGGGCGAGCCTTCGCAGGCCAGCGTGACGCGGGTGCGGTTCACCTGCGGCTCGGAGCTCGCGACGGTGCAGGTCGAGGCCGGGAACATGAACTTGTTGCCGTCGATGACCAGGCGCTTGTCGCTGGCCGGATCGCCGCAGTTCGATTCCAGCAGGTTGTAGGTGCCGTTCAGCGCGCTGGATTGCGCCAGGGGGCCGGGGGTCGGCTCGGGTGCGGCCGGGGCGACCTGGTCGCAGGCGGCGATGCCAAGCGTGGCCACGGCGGCAAGGGCAAGCAGGGGTTTCATCACAGTCATTTCAATCTCCCGTTGTGTCAGGAAACGTCGGTCAACAGGCCGCGTCCTTTCAACAAAGCGTGAACCCCCGGTTTTCGTTCCCTGAATTTCAACCAAAGTTCGTCGGCGGGCAAAGAATCGCCCTTGGAGAGGATCCATTCCTCCAGCCGGGCGGCGGTTTCCGGGTCGAAGGCGCTGCCCTTTTCCAGGAAGGCCTCGAAGGCGTCGGCATCCATGACCTCGGACCACATGTAGCTGTAATAGCCGGCGCTGTAGCCGTCGCCGGAGAAGACATGCGCGAAATGCGGCGTGGCGTGGCGCATCGGGATCGCCGCAGGGGCGCCCAGTTCCGCCAGCACCTCGGCCTGGCGCGCCATCGGGTCGGCGGGCGGCGTACCGGTATGGAAGGCCAGATCGACCAGCGCGCTTTCCAGATATTCGGTGGTGGCAAAGCCCTGGTCGGCATTGCGCGCCGCCAGGATGCGATCGCGCAGCTCGGCCGGCATCGGCGCGCCGGTCTCGGCATGGCGGGCGTGGCGGTCCAGCACCTCGGGCTGCTCCAGCCAATGCTCGAACAGCTGGCTCGGCAGCTCGACGAAATCGCGCGCGACCGAGGTGCCCGAGATCGAGGGCCAGTCCACGTCCGACAGGATATGGTGCAGGGCATGGCCGAATTCGTGAAACAGCGTATGCGCGTCGTCCCAGGACAGATAGGCCGGCGCGCCGGGCGCCTCGGGCGGGGTGAAGTTGCAGACATTGACCACGATGGGCCGCTGGCCCGCGCCGATCCGGTGCTGCTGCTGCAAGGACGAGCACCAGGCGCCCGAGCGCTTGCTGGGCCGGGCGAAGTAGTCGCCCAGGAACACCGCCATCTGCCGGCCGTCGCGGGTGATCTCCCACGCCCGGACCTCGGGCGACCAGAGCGGCGCCTGGAACTCGCGGAACTCCAGCCGGAACAGCCGGCTCGCGGTGTCGAACACCGCGCCGATCATCGCCTCCAAGGTCAGGTAGGGCTTGACCGCCGCCTCGTCGAACTCGTGCTCGGCCTTGCGGCGACGCTCGGCGTAGAAGCGCCAGTCCCAGGGCTCCAGCGCGCCGTTCACGCCGTCCGCGTGCAGCATCTGGGTAAAGCGCGCGGCATCGGCCTCGGCCCGGGCCTTGGCCGGGGTCCAGACCTGTTTCAACAGCGCCTCGACATTGCCGGCATTGCCGGCCATCTCGGGCTCCAGCTTGTAGCTGGCGAAATCGGCATAGCCCAGCAGCGTGGCGCGTTCGTGGCGCAGCGCCAGGATCTCGGTGGCGATGGGGCGGTTGTCGGTCTTGGCGCCCCCTGCCCCCGAGCCGTCGCCGCGCGCGGTCCAGGCCCGCCAGGCGGTCTCGCGCAGGGCCCGGTCCTCGGCATATTCCAGGAAGGGCACGATCAGCGAGCGGTTCAGCGTCACGACCTGGCCCGGCAGCCCGCGTTCGCGCGCCGGCGCCCGCATGGCGCGGATCAGCCAGTCCGGCAGGCCCGAAAGCCGGTCGTCCGGCACGGCCATGGTAAAGTCGCGCTCATCCGCCAGCACGTTCTGGGCGAAATCCGTGCTGAGCACCGCCAGCCTTTCGCGGACCTGCGCCATGCGTTCGCGCGCCGCGCCGGTCAGCCCGGCGCCCGAGCGGCGCAGGCCGCGCAGGGTCAGCTCGGTCAGGCGCTGGTCCTGCGGCGCCAGCTCGTCGCGGTCCTGATAGATCGCCTCGACCCGGTCGAACAGCCGCGGGTCCATGCTGGTCTTGGCGCCATGCGCGGCCAGGCGCGGCGCGAACTGGCGCTGCAAATCCTCGCGCGCCGGGTTCGAATCGACGCCGGCCAGGGTGTAGAACACGGCGCAGAGGCGGTTCAGCGGCTCCTCGGCAGTTTCCAGCGCGGCGACGGTGTTCTGGAAGGTCGGCGGCTCGGGATTGGCGGCGATGGCCTCGACGGCGTCCTCGGCCAGTTTCAGGCAGGCGTCGAAGGCGGGGGCGAAATCCGCGTCGCGGATCAGGTCGAAGCGCGGCAGGCCCAGCGGCCCGGTCCATTCGGTCAACTCAGGGTTCATGCGGCATCCTTTCGGTTGCCCTGCATGTTTTCACCCCGGCGGCAAATGTCCAGAGCCGCAGACCGGGCAATCGCCGCGTCGCGAAATTTTCATCAGCCGGTTTTCGGAATAGAGCCCGTCAAAGATCAGCATGCGCCCGCGCAGGGGCTCGCCCGCGCCGGCGATCAGCTTGATCGCCTCCAGCGCCATCATCGAGCCGATGACGCCGGGCAGCGGGCCGACCACGCCGGCTTCGGCGCAGGCCGGGGCAAGGCCCTGGGCCGGGGCTTCGGGGAAGATGCAGGCCATGCAGGGCGCGCCGCGGGCCGGATCCCAGACGGTCAGCTGCCCCTCCCATTGCGCGATGGAACCGGCGACCAGCGGCACGCCGGCGCGGGCGCAAGCGAGGTTGACCGCCTGGCGCGAGGCAAAGCTGTCGCTGCCATCGATCACCACGTCGTGGCCGGCGATCAGCGCCGTGTCGGCTTCGGTGACGCGGCGGTTCAGCGGCGTGATCTCGACCAGCGGGTTCAGCGCCCGCATGGCGTCGCGCGCGGCATCCGCCTTGGGCCGGCCGTCGTCGCTGCTGCGAAAGATCACCTGGCGTTGCAGGTTCGACAGGCTCACCCGGTCGTCGTCCGCGACGGTGATCCGCCCCACCCCGGCAGCGGCGAGATAGAGGCAGACCGGCGCGCCCAACCCGCCGGCGCCGACGACCAGCACATTGGCGCGCCGCAAGGCCGCCTGCCCCGGGCCGCCGATCTCGCGCAGGACGATGTGGCGGGCATAGCGGTCCAGCTCGGGGTCCGAGACCGGCGCCTTGGGCGCGACGGCCGGCGCCGCGCACCGCAGCGGCACCAGGCCGGGCGCGTCATGGCTGGGCGCGGTGTTGCGGCGATGCAGAAAGGCCAGACCCTGCCCGGCACCCAGCGCGATCAGGCCGATGACCAGCATCCAGATCATGCCCTTGGCCGACCACTGCACGGCCCAGGCAAAGCGGCTGTCCGGCGCGTGATGCACGCCGGCCGCCACGGCAAGCCACAGGATCACCCCCAGCGCCAGCAGCTTCCAGCCGCGCAGACCCAGCCAATGCGCCAAGCCCAGCACGGCGGCAAGACCCAAGAGCCACCAGCCCTTCGTCAGCCACAGGAACACGCCGGCGATGACGATGGGCATGGCGCCGCCTCAGCCGCGCCCGGTCGAGCCGAAGCCGCCCGCGCCGCGCGCGGTATCGTCCAGCGTCTCGGCCATGACCCAGGCCGCGCGCGTCACCGGGGTGACGACGGCCTGGGCGATGCGCTCGCCGTGGTGGATGGTATAGGCTTCGGCGCCGAGGTTGATCATGATCACCCCCAGCGGCCCGCGATAATCGCTGTCGATGGTGCCCGGGGTGTTCGGCAGCGTCACGCCATGCTTCAAGGCCAGGCTGGAGCGGGGGCGGATCTGCATCTCATAGCCCTCGGGGATCTGCACGCGCAGGCCCGTGGGCACCAGCCTGATCTGGCCCGGCGCCAGCTCCAGGCTGTCGCCGCCCAGATCGGCCCGCAGGTCGGCACCGGCCGAGCCCGCGGTCTGGTATTCCGGCAGGGGCAGCGCGGCATCCGCGCCCGGTTCGCGCAGAACCAGAATCGTGACCGCGCCCGCCATCGTCACTTCGGCGCGATCATCATGACCATCTGACGCCCTTCCAGCTTGGGCATCGATTCGACCTTGCCGGCCTCGCCCACGTCGGCGGCGACGCGGTTCAGCAGTTCCAGGCCCAGCGACTGGTGCGCCATCTCGCGGCCGCGGAAGCGCAGGGTGACCTTGACCTTGTCGCCCTCGGTCAGGAACTTCATCACCGAGCGCATCTTGACGTCGTAATCATGGGTATCGGTCCCGGGCCGGAACTTGATCTCCTTGATTTCGATGATCTTCTGCTTCTTGCGGGCCTCGGCCTCGCGCTTTTGCTGTTCATACTTGAACTTGCCGAGGTCCATGATCTTGCAGACCGGCGGCACGGCATTGGGCGAGATCTCGACCAGGTCCAGCCCGGCCTCCTGCGCAAGCTCCATCCCCTTGGCGGGGGTCACGACGCCGACGTTTTCGCCATCCGCGCCGATCAGGCGGATCTCGGCGACTCGGATGCGTTCGTTGACGCGGGGGCCGGTGTCACGGGTGGGCGGAGCGTTATGCGGTCTGCGGGCTATGGCTGTCTTCCTTACATGGCCGGGGGTTTCTGGCGGCTAGATAGTCGCGCGGAGCCGCATTTTCAACCGGATTCGGCGGGTTTGCCGCGCATTTGCCGCTGTTGTGCCCGGCTTGGCGCGGCCACGGGGCCGGGGCGCTTTTCCCGCCCGCCGCGCCGTGGCATAGAAGCCGGAACGCAGCATTGCCGGAGCGACCCATGCCCAGACTTCTCGCCCTGATCGTGATCCTGGTGCTGGCCCTTGGCGGGGCCTGGCTGTGGAGCGGCGGCGATCTTTCCCGGTTCGCGGGCCTGATCCCCGGGCAGGGCGCCGCGCCCGACGCCACGGCGACCGCCGCCCAGGACAAGGCCAATGCCGCCGCCGATGCCGCCGCCGACGCCGCCGCCATCGCGGCGGACGCCGCGGCAGAGGCCGCGGGATCGGCGACATCGGCGGCCGTGGCCCCCGCCGGCTCGGCCGCCGACCAGGCCGAGGTCGCGGCCGAGGAAGCCATCGCCGCCGCCGACCGCGCCGCCGAGGCCGCGGCCCGGGCCAGCGCCGCGCCCACGCAGGCCGAGGCCGCCGCCCTGGCCGCCGGCACCGCCGCCCGCGATGCGGCCAGCGCCACCCGTGCCGCCGGCAATGCGGCGGGCGAGGCGGTCGAGATCGACTCGGCCCTGACCCCGCAGGGCTTCGACGCCGCCCGGCTGCGCCGGATCGTCGCGGCGGCCGCCCTGCCCGAGGCGCGCAAGGCCGAGCTGGCGGCGCTGGTCGCACGCGCCGAGGCCGACGCCGCCGCCCGCCCGGCGCTGCTGGAACAGATCCGGGCGGCGCTGCCATGAGCTTCCCGAGCCTGTCCCAGTTCCTGGCCGAGGCCCCCGACCGGCTGGCCAAGGGCCCGATCGCGCTGATCCTGGTCGAGGACGACGCCGCCGTCGCCCAGACGCTGGAGCATCACCTGCGCGCCGGCTTCAAGCTGATCCTGGCGCTGTCGCCCGAGCCCCTGCCCGCCGACGCGATCCCCGCCGCCGGCGCCAGCAAGATCGTCAACCTGCGCCACGATGCCCGCCGCGGCCGCGCCCATGTCGAGGCGGTCAATGCCGCCATCGAGGCGGTGCCGAACGACACCTGGCTCTATTACGGCTACAACGCGGAATTCCTGTTCTATCCCTTCTCGGAACACCGCACCGTGGGCGAGATGCTGGGCTTTCACGCCGAGGAGCGGCGCCGGGCCATGCTGACCTATGTCGTGGACCTCTATGCCCCGGACCTCGACCGCTTTCCCGATGCGGTCAGCCTGGACCAGGCGATGTTCGACCGCACCGGCTATTTCGCGCTTGGCCGCGCCGACCGCGACGGCCGGCACAGGGAGCGGCAGCTGGACTTCCACGGCGGCTTGCGCTGGCGCTTCGAGGAGCACATCCCGCGCGACCGCCGCCGCATCGACCGCATCGCGCTGTTCCGCACCCAGCCCGGGCTGAAGCTGCTGCCCGACCACCGCTTCAACGTCGAGGAATACAACACCTATTCCTGCCCCTGGCACCACAACCTGACGGCGGCGGTGGCCTCGTTCCGGGTCGCCAAGGCGCTGGCGCGCAACCCCGGCTCGCGCGGGGCCATCGGCAGCTTCCGCTGGCGCAACTCGCATCCCTTCCTGTGGAACTCGCAGCAGCTGATGGATTTCGGCCTGATGGAGCCGGGACAGTGGTTCTAGATCCCTGGCAGGAACGCCGCCAACCGCGCCTGCCCCGCGCCGACGATTTCCGCAGCGAGGGCGAGGTGGATTACGCCCGCGTCATCCATTCCGCCGCCTTCCGGCGCCTGCAGGGCAAGACCCAGATCCTGAACCTGGGCGACAGCGATTTCTACCGCACCCGGCTGACGCATTCGCTGGAGGTGGCGCAGATCGCCGGCGGGCTGGTGCAGCAGCTGCGCGGCACGGCGGCCGGCCATGCCGGCGCCGCCGCCCTGCCCGGCCGCAGCATGATCCAGGCCATCGCCTGCGCCCATGACCTGGGCCATCCGCCCTTTGGCCATGGCGGCGAGGTGGCGCTGAACTGGTGCATGCGCGACGACGGCGGGTTCGAGGGCAACGGCCAGACCCTGCGGCTGCTGTCGCGCCCGCCCGGCAGCCTGCCCGAACCGGGCGTGAACCTGACCCGGCGCAGCCTTCTGGGCGTGCTGAAATACCCGGCGCCCTGGTCGCGGCTGGCCAATCCGGCCTGCGCGCCGCGCCTGCGGGACGGGCTTTCCGTGCTGCGCTGCATCGACACCGAGACCTCGGCGCCGCCGAAATGCCATCTCGACAGCGAGACCGGGCTGGTCGACTGGATGCTGGCGCCGCTGTCGAACGAGGACCGCGACAACTTCACCCGGATTCGAGAAAACCCCGGCAAGCATGCGTCCACGCTGCACAAATCCCTGGATTGCAGCATCATGGACCTGGCCGACGACATCGCCTATGGCGTCCATGATCTTGAGGATGCCATCGCGCTGGGGCTGGTTTCGGCCGAGGCCTTCGAGGCCGAGGTGGCGGGCGCGGTGCCTGGCGATCTGGCCGCGCCGCTGTTCGGGCCGCCGGCGGCGCGCAAGCAATGCATCGGCGCGCTGGTACATCACTTCATCGCCAGCGTGCGCTTTCGCGAGGAGCCGGGCTTTGCCGAGCCGCTGCTGCGCCATCGCGTCGAACTGCCGCCCGAGCAGCGGCAGGTCCTGGACCTGCTCAAGGGCTTCATCTTCCGGCACGTGATCCGCAGCGCCGGGGTGCAGCAGCTGGAGTTCAAGGGCCAGACCATGGTGGTCGCGCTGTTCGAGGCGCTGCGTTCGGACCCCGAGCGGCTTCTGCCCGAGGAATGGCGCCGGCGCCATGCCGAGGACGGGCTGCGGGCGATCTGCGATCATGTCGCGGCCATGACCGACGCCAGCCTGCTGCGCAGCTACGAGCGGCTGTTCGCGCCGCGCATGGGCTCGGTCTTTGACCGGCTCTAGGCGGCGCTGACGCGCCAGATCACGTCGCCCACGTCATCCGCCATCAGAAGCGAGCGGCGATCCGGGCCGATGGCGACGCCGACCGGCCGGCCATAGGAGAATTTCTCGTCCGGCGACAGGAAGCCGGTCAGGATGTCGCGGGGCGCCCCCGAGGGCCGGCCGCCCTCGAAGGGCACGAAGATCAGCTTGTAGCCCGACAGCGTCGAGCGGTTCCACGAGCCATGCTGGCCGATCACCATGCCGTCCGGGAAGCCGGGCAAGGTGCCCGCGGGCATCCAGCACAGGCCCAGCGAGGCGGTGTGCCCGCCCAGGGCGTAGTCCGGGGTCAGGGCGCGGGCGACCATGCCGGCGTCCTGCGGCACGCGGTCGTCGACGGTCTGGCCCCAATAGCAGAAGGGCCAGCCGTAGAAGCCGCCGTCCCTGACCGAGGTCAGATAGTCGGGCGGGGTCTCGTCGCCGAGGCCGTCGCGTTCGTTCACCACCGTCCACAGCGCGCCGGTCACCGGCTCCCAGGCCAGCCCCACGGGGTTGCGCAGGCCCGAGGCAAAGATCCGCGCCCGGCCGGTTTCCAGGTCCAGCTCCCAGATCGCGGCGCGGCCTTCCTCGGCCTCCATGCCGTGATCGCCGATGTTCGAGAGCGAGCCGACGCCGCAATAGAGCCGCTGGCCGTCGGGCGAGGCGATCAGGCTGCGCGTCCAGTGTCCGCCCGGCTGGAACTCGACCAGCCGCCGGCCCGGCCCCTCGATGCGGGATGCGCCGGGCGGACAGGGAAAGGCGACGATGCCGTCGGTATTGCCGACATAGAACGTGTCGCCGACCAGCGCCATGCCGAAGGGCTGGCGCTGGTTTTCCAGGAACAGCTCGCGGGTTTCGGCCACGCCGTCGCCATCGGCGTCGCGCCACAGGCTGATGCGGTTCGCGCTGACACCCAGCGCCCGCGCCCGGCGCATGGTGGCCTGCGTGGCGCGGTCGAGCAGGGTCTTCGGCGGGCTCGCCTCTTGCAGCGCCTCGGCCACCAGCACGTCGCCGTTGGGCAGGACCTCGATCCAGCGCGGGTGCAGCAGGTCGCGGGCGAAGGCGTTGACGCGCAGGCCGGGCGCGGGCACCGGCGCCTCATCGCCGCGCCAGCCGCGCGCGGTCGGCATCTTCAGCGTCATGATGCCCTGCGATTTCGCCTGCGGGATCTGCGGATCGCGGCCGAAGGCCGGGGTGCGGGGCGCGCCCATCCGGCGCATCAGCACCATCGCCCCGCCCACCAGCGCGGTCGCCCTGGCCATCAGATCCATGCGCGTTCCTTTCTTCCGTCTTGCAATCCGAGGCTAACCGAGCGTGCGCGAGCGTCAATCACCGAATGCATCCCCCGGTAGCCCTGCCGCCGCAAACCAGCTATAGGCGCAGGAAAACTGGAGCGATCATGCCCGATCCCTTCGACCGGCCCGCCTCGATCCCCGCCTTCGCGCTTTTCGCGCTGCTGCCGGGGCTGCTGCTGCTGGCGGCCTGCCTTTGGGGCGGCGGCTGGACCTGGGCGGCGCTGATCTGGATGGGCGGCGCCAGCCAGATCGTCGACACGGTGATCGCGCGCGGCTTCGCCGATCCGCAGGGCGACCGGGTGCCGCCGGCGACCGATCTTCTGTCGGTGGTGCTGGCGGGGCTGCATTTCCTGCTGCTGGTCCTGGGGCTGGTCGCGCTGGCGGGGGCCGGGATGGATGCGGCCTCGCGGCTGGCGCTGTTCCTGGGGCTGGGGCTGTTCTTCGGCCAGGTGTCGAATTCGAACGCGCATGAGCTGATCCATCGCGGCGCGCGCGGGCTGTTCCGGCTGGGGGCGGCGGTCTATGTGACGCTGCTTTTCGGGCATCACACCTCGGCGCACCGGCTGGTGCATCACCGCCATGTCGCCACCGCGCAGGACCCGAACTCGGCCCGGTTGGGCGAGAGCTTCTGGCATTTCCTGCCGCGCGCGCTGATCGGATCGTTCCGGGCCGGGCTGGTGGCCGAGCGCGCGTTGTCGGCGCGGCGGCCGGGGCGAGCAAACCCCTATCTGGTCTGGGTCGGCGGCGGCTTCGCCTGCTGCCTGCTGGTCGGGCTGGCGCTGGGATGGGCGGGGCTTGGCTGGTATCTGGGGCTGTGCCTTTACGCGCAGGTGCAGATGATGCTGGCGGATTACGTGCAGCATTACGGGCTGGAGCGGGGGCTGCGCGCGGATGGCCGGCCCGAGCCGGTCGGGCCGCGCCACAGCTGGGACGCGCCGCATTTCCTGTCCTCGCTGATGATGGTGAACGCGCCGCGCCATTCCGACCATCACGCCCATCCCGGCCGGGCCTATCCCGGGCTGCGGCTGGAGCGCGAGGCCACGCCGCGGCCGATGCTGCCCTATTCGCTGCCGGTAATGGCGTCGCTGGCCATGCTGCCGCGGGTCTGGCGGCGGATCATGGACCGGCGCGTCGCGCGCATGCGCGCCGAATAGGCATCTGCGCATGCGCGTCGAGTAGGGATCTGCGGATGCGCGTCGAGTGAGACGGATGCGGGGCGGGTGACATGGAAACGGCGGCGCCTTGGGGCACCGCCGGTTTTTGGGTATTTGCAGAGCAAAGAAGCCGTCAAGCCTGCGCGTCGCGGATCAGCTGCGCCAGGTGCTCGGTCGAGGGGTCGTGGCCGGGGGCGGGCTTGCCTTCCAGCAGCGGCGCGACCTTCAGCGCCAGTTCCTTGCCCAGTTCGACGCCCCATTGGTCGAAGCTGTTGATGCCCAGGATCACGCCCTCGACGAAGACCCGGTGCTCGTAGAGCGCGACGATCTGGCCCAGGGCATGGGGCGTCAGTTCGGGGATCAGCAGCGTGGTCGAGGGGCGGTTGCCCGGGAAGACGCGGTGGCGGGCCTGGCGGTCGAGCTCGGCGCCGCTGAGCCCCTTCTGCTGCATCAGCGCCCGCGCCTCGTCGAGCGAGCGGCCGCGCATCAGCGCCTCGGACTGCGCCAGGCAATTGGCGGTCAGGAGCAGGTGGTGATGCGCCAGCGCGGGCTCGTGGCCGCGGGCGGCGACGATGAATTCGCAGGGCACGATGGCGGTGCCCTGGTGGATCAGCTGGTAGAAGGCGTGCTGGCCGTTGGTGCCGGGCTCGCCCCAGACCACCGGGCCCGAGGGGACGGTCAGGTCGCTGCCGTCCATGGCGACGCGCTTGCCGTTCGATTCCATCTCCAGCTGCTGCAGATAGGCCGGCAGGCGGCCGAGGCGGTTGTCATAGGGCAGCACCGCGCGGGTGCCGTAGCCGCAGACCTGGTGGTTCCAGAGCCCGACCAGCGCCAGGATCACCGGCAGGTTTTCCGCCAGCGGCGCTTCGCGGAAATGCCGGTCCATCGCCGCGCCGCCGGCCAGGAAGCGGTCGAATTCGTCCGGGCCGATGGCGATCATCAGCGACAGGCCGATCGGCCCCCACATGGAATAGCGGCCGCCGACCCAATCTTCGAAGCCGAAGACGCGGGCGGCGTCGATGCCCCATTCCGCCGTCCTGGCCGTGGCCGAGGAAAGCGCCGCGAACTGCTGCGCCGGCTGGGCGATGCTGGCCGCCATCCAGTCCAGCGCGGTCTTGGCGTTGGTCATGGTCTCGATGGTGGTGAAGGTCTTGGAGGCGACGATGACCAGCGTGGTCGCCGGATCGAGCCCGGCGATGGTGTCGGCGATGTCGGCGCCGTCGACGTTCGAGACGAAATGCAGCCGCGGCCCGTCGTGATACGGCGACAGCGCGCGCGTCGCCATGGCCGGGCCCAGGTCCGAGCCGCCGATGCCGATGTTGATCACGTCGGTGATCTTGCCGCCCTGCCCCGCGAAGCTGCCGTCGCGGACCGCATCGGCAAAGGCGCGCATGCGGGCATGGGTGGCGCGCACCTCGGGCATGACGTCCTGGCCATCGACCAGCACGCTGGCGTCGAGGTTGCGCAGCGCGGTATGCAGCACGGCGCGGTCCTCGGTCTCGTTGATGCGCTGGCCCGAGAACATCGCCTCGCGCCGTTCGGCGACCGGCTGCGCCAGTTCCAAGAGCAGCGCCCGCGCGGTGTCGTCGATGCTGGTCTTGGACCAGTCGAGGGCCAGCCCCTCGGCCTGCACGGTATAGGCCGCGGCCCGGCCGGGCGCGCTGGCGAACAGGCTCTCGATGCGCAGCGCGCCCTGCGCCTTGCGGTGGTCGGTCAGTCTGGTCCAGATCTCGCTCATGTCACTCTGCCCAATGCACGGTGATGTCGCCAAGGAAGGCCTTGATCGGCGCCTCGGTCGGGTCGAGGCCCTGCGCACGCTCAAGCGCGGCGCGCTTGTCGGCCCCGGTGATCAGAAGATGGGTGTTGATCGCGCCCTTCAGCGCCGCGGCGGTCAGGGTGATGCGCGGCTCGTCCTTGATGCTGGCCACCGCCATGACCGGGGCCGCATCCGGGGCCAGCGCCAGCACGGTTTCCGAGGCGGCGGGAAACAGGCTTGCCGTATGCATGTCGGTGCCCATGCCCAGCAGGAGCACGGTCAGCGGCAAGAGCGGCGCGACCTGGGCGCCCAGCGCCTCGGCCGCATCCTCGGGGCGTGCATCGCCGGTATAGAGGTCGATGTAGCGCGCCGCCTGCGCCTTGTCCTTGAGCAGGTGGCGATGCAGCAGCCGGCTGTTCGAGCGCAGATGCTCGCCGTCAACCCAGCGTTCGTCGTTCAGCAGCACGGTGACGCGCGGCCAGTCGAGCTCGCTGCCCGAGAGATAGTCGTAGACCGGCGCCGGCGTGGTGCCGCCCGGCACGCAGAGGCTGGCGCTGTCATTCACCCGCAGGTGCTGCGCCAGCTGGCCGGCGATCTTGTCGGCCAGCGACAGGAACAGCATCTCGCGGTCGGGATATTCGACGAAATCCAGGCTCATGATCGTATCTCCCTCCACCGGCGGTTGTCGCGGTGCAGCAGGCGCAACGCTTCCTCGGGGCCGCTGGATCCCGGGTCATAGGGCTCGGGGCGTTTCGAGCCGTGCTCCCAGGCGCTGATGATCGGGTCGGTCCAGGCCCAGGCGGCCTCGACCTCGTCGCCGCGCATGAACAGGGTCTGGTTGCCGCGGATCACATCCATGATCAGACGCTCATAGGCGTCGGGCATGTCGCTGCCCTCGGCGCCCAGCGCATCGGCAAAGCTCATGTCCAGCGGCACCTGCACCAGGCGCATGCCGCCGGGCCCCGGCTCCTTGATCATCACGGTCAGGTCCATGCCTTCGTTCGGCTGCAGCTTGATGACCAGCTGGTTGGCCTTGTGGGTGCCGCTATCGTCGAAAAGCGAATGCGGCGGCTCCTTGAAGGTGATGACGATCTCGCTGGTCCGCGCCCGCAGCCGCTTGCCGGTGCGCAGGTAGAAGGGCGTGCCGGTCCAGCGCCAGTTGGCGATGCACACCTTCAGCGCGACGAAGCTCTCGGTGCGGGAATCGCGGTTCTCGGCATCCTCGAGGTAGCCGGGGCCGTCCGGGCCGGCGACATATTGCCCGCGCACGATCTCTTCGGCCGCGACCGGCTCCAGCGCGCGGATCACCTTCAGCTTCTCGTCGCGCACGGCGTCCGAGTCGATGTGATAGGGCGGCTCCATGGCGATCAGGCACAGAAGCTGCATCAGGTGGTTCTGCACCATGTCCCGCATGGCGCCGGAATGGTCGTAATATTCGCCGCGCCCGCCCACGCCCACCGTCTCGGCGACGGTGATCTGGACGTGGTCGACATATTGCGCGTTCCACAAGGGCTCGAACAGGATATTGGCGAAGCGCACCGCCATCAGGTTCTGGACGGTTTCCTTGCCCAGGTAATGGTCGATGCGATAGATCTGCTTTTCCGAGAAATGCCGGGCCAGGGTGTCGTTCAGCGCCCTCGCCGTGGCCAGGTCGCGGCCAAAGGGCTTTTCCACCACGATGCGGCTGTCGGCATCGGCGATGCCATGCTCGGCCAGCCGCTCGGCGATATCGCCGAACAGCGCCGGCGCCACCGAGAAATAGAAGGCATGCACGACGCCCGGGCGGACCCGCGCCTTGAGCTCGGCCCAGCCATCGGTGCCGCGGGCGTCGATGGCGACATAGCCGAGCAGGTCCAGGAAGGCCACGACGCGGGCCGGATCCTCGGCCTTGCCGACGAATTCGGCGATGGCGGCGCGCATCTCGGCGCGGAAGGCCGCGTCGTCCTGGCGGGTGCGGGCGGCGCCGATGATCCTTGCGCTGGCCGGCAGCTGGCCGGCCTTGAACCGCCGATACAGGCCGGGCACGATCTTGCGCCGGGCCAGGTCGCCGGTCGCGCCAAAGATCACAAGGTCGAAATCCTCGACCGGAATCACGCGTGAAACCATCGCTGCCTCCTCATCGCTGATCTGTCGGTTAGCGGATGTTAGCGTTAACATCAAGTCCTGCAAGCCCATGCCCGTTCAGTCCTGTCCTGGCCCGGCCTGATCCGCGGCCGAGGCAGCGGGCAGCGCGTCGAAATCCTGGTGCCGCGCCATCGCCTTTGCCAGGCGCGGCAGGCGGGCGCGACGCAGCAGCTCCTTGCGGCTCAGCGCAGCGCCGGCGGCCTGGGCGCGCGTCTCGGTAGCGGCAACGGCGGCGGCGATGGCATCGGGCGCGCGCAGGTAGAGGTCGCGCAGGAATTCGTCGGGATGGATGGCCGTCAGCCCGACCGCCGCCAACGCGCCGCGCGGAAAATCGCGCAGATTCGCGGTGACGATGATGGGAGCGCCGGCCGCCAGCGCCGCCTCGACCACATGGCGGTCGGCGGGATCGGGCAGGTCCAGCCCCTCGGCGCCGCCCGACGGGGCAACCATCGCCGCGGGCAGGCGCGATTCCAGCAGCGCGATCTCGACCCCGGCCGCCAGCCCCTGCCGGTCGGCGGCATGGCGCCATTCGTCCAGGATGCGCCGCGACCAGACCGGGGCATACAGCCCGGCTCCCGCCGCATCGATCAGGATCTCGCGCAGCACGGTCGGGAACAGGACGCAGGCGTCCAGGACGGCCTTCATCCGTCCAGCCGGAAGAACAGCGCCTTGAGATAGCCGCTTTCGGCCAGTTGCGGCAGCACCGGATGGTCGGGGCCGGCCTGGCCGGTGTGCAGAAGCTGCATCCGCCGCCCGCCGCGCCCGATGCCGCGCGCCGAGGCATTGCGGAAGGCGGTCAGGTCGGCGGCGTGGCTGCACGAACACAGCCCCAGATAGCCGCCCGGCGCCACCAGCGGCGCGGCGAGCTTCGCCACCCGCTCATAGGCGCGCAGGCCCGCCTCCAGCGCCGGCTTCGAGGGCGCAAAGGCCGGCGGATCGCAGATCACCAGGTCGAAGCGCGCACCCTCGGCCGCCAGCGCCTCCATCTGGTCGAAGGCGTCGCCCTGCCGGGTCGCCAGCCGCGATTCGGCGCCCATCGCCCGCGCCCCGCCCCGCGCCAGTTCCAGCGCCGCGGCCGAGCCGTCGATGCAGGTCGCCTGCCCGGCCCCCGCCGCCAGCGCCGCCAGCCCGAAGCCGCCGACATGCGAGAACACGTCCAGCACTCGCGCGCCCTTGGCGAGGCGCTGCGCAAAGGCGTGGTTCGGCCGCTGGTCATAGAACAGCCCGGTCTTCTGCCCGCCCATCAGGTCGGCAAGGTAGATCGCGCCGTTCATCGGCACCTCGACTGGACCCGGAACGCCGCCCGACAGCACCGCCATGCGCTCGGGCAGCCCCTCCAGACTCCGGGCGCGACCCTGCCCGTTCAGGATCACCGTCGAGACACCGGTGACCTGGCGCAGCGCCGCGGCGATGTCCGCGACCATGCGCTCGGCCCAGGCGGCGTTGGGCTGGATCACCGCGGCATCGCCGAAGCGGTCGATGATGGTGCCGGGCAGGCCGTCGGCCTCGGCATGGATCAGGCGATAGAAGGGCGCGTCGAACAGCCGCGCGCGCAGCGCCAGCGCCCGGGCCAGCCGCGCCGCGATCCAGTCGCCGTCGATCACCGCCTGCGGGTCCGGATCCATCATCCGGGCGATGATCTTCGATTCGGCATTGACCGTGACCACGCCCATCGGCCGGCGCTCGGCATCCTCGAGAGCCGCGAAGCTGCCCGGCGCGATGGCCCGGGTGCGGCGGTCCACGACCAGTTCGTCGGCAAAGACCCAAGGGAAGCCGTGGCGGATCGCCTGCGGCTTGGACTTGGGGCGCAATCGGATGATGGGCAGATCGGCGGTCATGGCGGCCTCGTGCAAAACGCGGCAGGATTGCCACGATGCGCGCCTGCGGGCAAGAGCCGGCCGGTTGCGCCGTTACCGCTAACATGATACCCTGCGCGCGAAGGAGAAGCCAGCCATGACCCTGCACGCCACCATCGACCGGGTGACCGACCGCATCCGCGCCCGCTCGGCCAGCAGCCGAAGCGCCTATCTGGCCAAGATCGCCCGCGCCGCCGAGGAAGGGCCGCGCCGGGCGCATCTGTCCTGCGGCAACCAGGCCCATGCCTATGCTGCCATGCCCGACAAGGACGACCTGGCGACCAGCCGCAAGCCGAACATCGGCATCGTCACCGCCTATAACGACATGCTTTCGGCGCATCAGCCCTATGAGCGTTACCCGGACCTGATCCGGCAGGCGGCCCATGCCGCGGGCGCCACGGCGCAGGTCGCGGGCGGGGTGCCGGCGATGTGCGACGGGGTCACGCAGGGCCGGCCGGGGATGGAGCTGTCGCTGTTTTCCCGCGACGTGATCGCGCTGGCCTCGGGCGTGGCGCTGACGCATGACGTCTTCGACGCGGCGCTGTATCTGGGGGTCTGCGACAAGATCGTGCCCGGGCTGATCATCGCCGCCGGCACCTTCGGCCATATCCCGGCGGTCTTTGTCCCGGCCGGGCCGATGCCCTCGGGCCTGCCCAACGACGAGAAATCCAAGGTCCGCCAGCAATTCGCCACCGGCGAGGTCGGGCGCGAGGCGCTGATGGCGGCCGAGATGGCCAGCTATCACGCGCCGGGCACCTGCACCTTCTACGGCACCGCCAATACCAACCAGATGCTGATGGAGTTCATGGGCCTGCACCTGCCGGGATCGAGCTTCGTGAACCCGAACACGCCGCTGCGCGAGGCGCTGACCAGCGCCGCCGTCGCGCGCGCGGCCGCGATCACGCGCCTGGGCAACGATTACCTGCCGGCGGGCGAGGTGCTGGACGAGCGTGCCTTCGTCAACGGCATCGTCGGGCTGATGGCGACCGGCGGCTCGACCAACCTGGTGCTGCACCTGCCGGCGATGGCCCGGGCGGCGGGGGTGATCCTGGACCTCGAGGATTTCCACGACCTGTCCGAGACCGTGCCGCTGATGGCCCGGGTCTATCCCAACGGGCTGGCCGATGTGAACCATTTCCACGCCGCAGGCGGCCTCGGCTTCATGATCGGTCAGTTGCTGGAGGCCGGGCTGCTGCACCCCGACGTCAAGACCATCACCGGCGGCGGGCTCGATCAATATGCCAGCGAGCCGAAGCTGCGGGATGGCCGCGTCGAATGGGTCGAGGGCGCGCGGGACAGCCTGAACGACCGCATCCTGCGCCCGGCCGCCGATCCCTTCGCCCCGACCGGCGGGCTGAAGCAACTGTCGGGCAACCTGGGCCGCGGCGTCATCAAGGTCTCGGCCGTCGCGCCCGAGCGCCATGTCATCCAGGCGCCCGCCCGGGTGTTCTCGGACCAGGAGGACGTGAAAGCCGCCTTCAAGCGCGGCGAGTTCACCCAGGACACCATCGTCGTCGTCCGCTTCCAGGGTCCCAAGGCCAACGGCATGCCGGAACTGCATTCGTTGACGCCGACGCTCGCCGTCCTGCAGGATCGCGGGCTGCGCGTGGCGCTGGTCACCGACGGGCGCATGTCGGGCGCCTCGGGCAAGGTGCCGGCGGCGATCCATATCTCGCCCGAGGCGGCGGATGGCGGTCCGCTGGCCCGGCTGCGCGACGGCGACCTGCTGCGGCTGGACGCGGTCGCGGGCACGCTGACCTGTCTCGAGCCCGACTTCCTGGACCGCCCCGCCGTCCGGCACGATCCATCGCGCAGCGCCGAAGGCCTGGGGCGCGAGCTTTTCGCCGCCTTCCGCGCCCATGTCGGCCCCGCGACCGAAGGCGCGGCGGTGGTGGTCTGACAGGATCGGCAAGCGCATCAGGCTCGGGCCGCTAACCGTCGCAGCGCCGGGCGCAGTTTTCCGGCGCGGGCGGCGCCCAAGGAATCGGCCGCGACCACGGGTTCTCCCTCCCCCGGCCCGGCAGGCGAATGACCTCGCCGCTCGCGGGCAGCATCCCCGGCAGCAGGGCGCGCAACGGCTCCTGCTCGCCGGCCGCTTCGCTCAGGAACAGCACATTGAGGCAAACCTGCCCGTCCTCGTCCCGGATCCGGCAGATCCGTGCATCGACACGAAAGCGCCGCCCCGATTTCGCCACCTGCGCCAGGCCGTGCAGCCGCGCCTCCCTGCCCTCGCCGCCTTGCAGCATCTGGCGCAGCCGCTCGGACGCTTTTTCCGCATCGTCCAGCAGCATGACCACCGGCCGGCCGATCAATTCGGCGCGCTGATAGCCGCACATGCCAAGACAGCACTGGTTCACCGCCAGGATCCGGCCGGCCAGATCGAGGATCAGCACCGCGCGATGCGTGCGGATGGCGCGCATCGCCCATTCGACATCGTGGTGCAGCCGCTGGACTTGGGACATGCGAAAAGCCTCATGCAGGAATTTCCGCCAGCATGGCGCCAAGAGGCTAACAATCCCTTAGCGGCGGCGATTTTTTTCCTCAGGCTTCCGTCGGGGGGCCGAAACGCTCGAGCATCCGGCTGCGGATCTGGTCGCGCACGCCGCGGTAGAGCGCCAGCTTGGCCTCGCGCCCCTCGGCCAGGCCGCTGGGGTCCATGATCGGCCAATATTCGACATCCAGATGCGCAACCCGCGTCAATTCAAGGGCTTGCCTCTGGCTGGCCGGCGACAGCGCCACGATCAGGTCGAAGCTGCCCAGGTCGTCGCCCCAGGCCTGCATCTCTTCGAAGGACCGCGCGCGGTGGCGCGACAGCTCGACCCCGATCTCGTCGCAGACGGCGATGGCGAAACCGTCGATCTCCATGTCGTTCTTGACCCCGGCCGATTGCACATAGGCGGCGCGGCCGTAGAACTTCTTCATCATCCCCTCGGCCATGGGCGAGCGAATCGCGTTGTGATCACAGCAGAAAAGCACCGAATGGGGAATCGGTCCGGCCACGAATCACTCCGGGATCAGGGCGCAGATCAGGGTGAACAGGCGGCGGGCGGTGTCGATGTCGATCTGCGCCTTGCCCTCCAGCCGCTCTTGCAGGGTGCGGGCGCCCTCGTTGTGGATGCCGCGCCGCGCCATGTCGATGGCCTCGATCTGCGCCGGCGGCAGGCGCTTGACCGCATCGAAATAGCTGGCGCAGATCTGGAAATAGTCCTTGACGGTCTGGCGGAACGGGCCCAGCGACAGGTGGAACTCGGCCAATCGGTCGCCGGCCTCGGTCGCGATGTCGAAGACCAGGCGCTTTTCGCGCACCGCCAGCGCCAGGGCATAGGGGCCCTGCGGCACCGGAGCGCCCTTGCGGCCGGGTAGCACGAAGCTGTTGTCCTCGAGCAGGTCGAAGACGGCGACGCGGCGGTCCTGCTCCATGCCCGGGGTCGGCGGCGGCAGGGCGCTGTCGTCGATCTCGATCCGGCAGATGCGGTCGGTGCTGGCCTGGCTCATCCGTTCCCCCCGTTCAATGCCGCAAGCCGGGCCGAGACAGACCGGCCATGCGCGCCCAGCCCTTCCGATTCGGCCAGCCTGACCGCCGCCGGGCCGATGGCGGCCAGCGCCTCGGGGGTCAGCCGGGCGATGGTGGTGCGCTTGAGGAAATCCATCACCGACAGGCCCGAGGAGAACCGCGCCGAGCGCGCCGTCGGCAGCACGTGATTCGGCCCGCTGACGTAATCTCCCACCGCTTCCGGCGTCCAGCCGCCCAGGAAGATGGCGCCGGCATGGCGGATCTGGCCGGCCAGCGCCTCGGGGTCGTCGACGCAAAGCTCCAGATGCTCGGGCGCAAGCCGGTCCGAGAGCGCCGCCGCCTCGGCCAGGTCGCGGGTCACGATCACCGTGCCATAGTCGCGCCAGCTGGCGCCGGCAACGGCGGCGCGCGGCAGCATCGGCAGCAGGCGTTCGACCTCGGCCACCACGGCGCGGGCCAGGTCGGCGTCGGGCGTGACCAGGATCGACTGGGCATCGGCGTCATGTTCGGCCTGGGCCAGCAGGTCCAGCGCCAGCCATTCCGGGTTCTGCACCCCTTCGGCGATGATCAGCACCTCGGAGGGACCGGCGATCATGTCGATGCCGACGCGGCCGAAGACATGGCGTTTGGCCGCCGCGACATAGGCATTGCCGGGGCCGGTGATCTTGTCCACGGGCCGGATGGTCGTGGTGCCATAGGCCATGGCGGCGACGGCCTGGGCGCCGCCGATGCGATAGATCTCGTCGACGCCGGCCAGTTCGGCGGCCAGCAGCACCAGCGGATTGACCACGCCGTCGGGCGTCGGCACGCAGATCACCAGCCGCTCGACCCCCGCCACCCGCGCCGGAATGGCGTTCATCAAGACCGAGGAGGGATAGCTCGCCTGCCCACCCGGAACGTAAAGCCCCGCCGCCGAGACCGGCGTCCAGCGCCAGCCCAGGCTCGCGCCCTCGGGGTCGGTCCAGCGCATGTCCTCGGGCATCTGCCGGGCGTGATAGGCACGGATGCGGTTCGCGGCCATGACCAGCGCCGCCCGATCCTCGGCCGAGACGCGCGCAGTCTCGGCCGCAATCTCATCGGCACTGAAGGCCAGGGTCTCCGGCGTCAGGGAAAGCCGGTCGAAGCGCGTGGTCAGGTCGACCAGGGCCGCGTCGCCGCGCGCCCGCACATCGGCGATGATCGCGGCCACGGCCTCGTTCACATCCGCCGCATCCTCGCGTTTCATCGACAGAAGCGCTGCGAAGCGCTCGGCGAAATCGGGCTGGGCGGTCGAAAGATGGATGGGCATGGCTCGGGCCTTCAATGACCCGCCCTTGTTAGCGACTGCCGCCAGGGGGCTCAAGCGGCTATGCTGCGGCCTGAACCGCCCCGCCCATCCCAGTTGCCCGGTTGGGATCGGGTATTTGGGGAGCAAAGAAACGGGACGCTTCATGCGCTTCTTCGTTCTTCAAATACCCATTGCGACCGGGCGACACGCGCATCCGGTGGCCCTGTGCGCAGAGGTTCAGCTATCCGGATGCCGGGGCAGCTTGCCCGAGGGCGCGAGATAGGGCCGGGTCACGTCGCGCAGCTCGACATTCAGGCATTCGGCATCCACGGCCAGCGTGCCGTCGCCGGCGAATTCCAGCAGCAGCCGGCCGGCGCCGTCTTGGCCCGGCTGCCATTGCAGCGTCAGCAGCTCCAGGATCAGGTCGCGATCCTTGCGGTCGATGCCGTCGCTCTGCACCCGCTGCACGTCGCCGATCAGCAGCACCGCGCGCACCCGCTCATAGGGGCGGTTCTCGCGGCGGGCGGCCTCGGCATCCTCCCAGCGGAAGCGGTTGAGCAGCAGCGCCAGCTGGCGGTGGCGGGCATCATAGGCGATCTCGGTCACCGGCAGGACCGCATCCTGCGCCAGCGTCGCAATGACCGCCAGATCCTCGGCATCGCTCGCCATCAGCGCCAGCGGCGCCGGATCGGCATCCTGAAACCTCGCGTCAGCCATCGGCCGTCCCCTCCTTGATGCGTTCGATCTGGGCGCCGACGCCGCGCAGCTTGCGCACCACCTTCTCGTAGCCGCGATCCAGGTGATAGACCCGGCTGACGATGGTCTCGCCCTCGGCCGCCAGCCCGGCAAGGATCAGGCTCACCGAGGCGCGCAGGTCGGTCGCCATCACCGGGGCGCCGCGCAGCTTCTCGACGCCGTGGACGGTGGCATGGCCGCCGTGGACCTCGATCCGGGCGCCCATGCGGGTCAGTTCGGGGGCGTGCATGAAGCGGTTCTCGAAGATCTTCTCCTCCAGCACCGAGGTGCCCTCGGCCGTGCACAAGAGCGCCATCATCTGCGCCTGCAGGTCGGTCGGGAAGCCCGGGAAGGGTTCGGTCACCACATCCACCGCCCGCACCCGGCCGTTCTTGCGCGAGACCTTGAGGCCGCGCTCGGTCTCGACCACGTCGATGCCGGCGGCGTCGAGCTTTTCGCAGAAGGCCGCGACCAGGTCGATGCGGCCGCCGAGGCATTCGACCTCGCCGCCGCAGATCGCCGGTGCGAGCATGTAGGTGCCCAGCTCGATCCGGTCGGTGACCACGGGATGGGTGGCGCCGCGCAAGGCCTGCACGCCCTCGACGGTGATGGTCGACGAGCCCTCGCCCTCGATCTGCGCGCCCATGCGGCGCAGGCATTCTGCCAGGTCGACGATCTCGGGCTCGCGCGCGGCGTTGTTGATGACGGTGGTGCCGCGCGCCAGCGTCGCGGCCATCAGCGCGTTCTCGGTCGCCCCGACCGAGACCAGCGGGAAGTCGATCACCGCGCCCCGCAAGCCGCCAGAGGGCGCCTTGGCATGGACATAGCCCTCGCGCAGGTCCAGCTCCGCCCCCATCGCCTCGAGCGCCTTCAGGTGCAGGTCCACCGGCCGCGCCCCGATGGCACAGCCGCCGGGCAGCGACACCACCGCATGGCCGTCGCGCGCCAGCATCGGCCCCAGCACCAGGATCGAGGCCCGCATCTTGCGCACGATATCGTAATCGGCGGTGTGGTTGTTCAGGTCATGGCTCGAGAGCGCCAGCACCTCGCCATCCTGGAGGCTGGCCACCTCGGCCCCGAGCGAGCGCAGCAGCGCGGTCATGGTGCGGATGTCCGAGAGCCGCGGCGCATTGGTCAGCGTCAGCGGCTGGTCGGTCAACAGCGTCGCGGGCATCAGCGTCAGGCAGGCATTCTTGGCGCCGGCGATGGGGATCTCGCCCTTGAGCGGCCCGTTACCCCTTACAATGATCTGGTCCATCTAATCCTCGTTCCCGGGCGCGCCCTGATCCGGCGTCTGTTGCCCATGCTGCTCGTCCTGCGAATCCGCCTCGGCCCGCGCGCGGCCCTGCGCCTTGCGCCGCGCCAGATTGGCCCGCAGCGCGGCCTTCAGCCGCGCCTCGCGCGTGTCGCTCCGGGGGTCGCGGGGTGGTTTGGTCATGCCCACCCTGTTAGCGTCCTTGCCCGCTTGCGTCCAGCGGCGGCGCAAAGACCGGCGCCGGTCGGTGCCGCGCGATTTTTTGGAAATCCCCCCTTGCGCCTACCCGGTGGTTCGGTCTAAAGCCCCGCCCACGATGCTGTGGTAGCTCAGTGGTAGAGCACTCCCTTGGTAAGGGAGAGGTCGAGAGTTCAATCCT
>NZ_SOKV02000025.1:0-51046 GCF_004407025.1 Paracoccus sp. DMF | reverse complement strand
GCCGGTGAAATGCAGGTTCATGTCCTCCATCGGGATCACCTGCGCATGACCGCCGCCCGCCGCGCCGCCCTTCATGCCGAAGTTCGGCCCGAGGCTGGCTTCGCGGATGCAGATGCAGGCGCGCCGGCCGATGCGGTTCAGCGCGTCGCCCAGGCCGACGGTGGTGGTGGTCTTGCCCTCGCCGGCCGGGGTCGGGTTGATCGCCGTGACCAGGACCAGCCGGCCCAGCGGCCGGTCGGCCAGCCCGTCGATGAACTGCCGGCTGACCTTGGCCTTGTCGTGGCCATAGGGCAGCATGTCCTCGGCCGCGATGCCGAGCTTTGCCGCGACGTCCCGGATCGGCAGCTTGGCCGCCTCCGAGGCGATTTCCGAGTCGCTCTTGTATGCCATGATGATGTTCTTGGTGCTGAAGGTTGTGCCTAAACGATCACCCGCAAGCCGGCTTCACCCGCCGGCCCGGTCGATTCCGTCAGATGCCAGAGATCTGCGGTATGAGGCGCCGCAGAGCCATCCGGCCGCGATGCGGCTCACAGCCCTGGATAGGGTCGCTCGTCGAGGCAGGCCGTGGCCCGCCGGGCATCTGGCGCCGCTGGCGGCAGCCCTGCCGGCATGCTGGAATGACGCATCATTTCCTCCCTTCCCCTGACGGCCGGTGCCCGCATGCAGCGTTTCCGACGATGCCCCCAAGAGCAGGAACGCCGTATTGGCTCTGGCTGTCAACATTTTATTGATTTATATCAATGTGTTGATCGGCCACATTGTCCGCCGGCCGCGATGCGGCCACCCGATCTTCGGACATTCTGACCATGGAGCAGGCGGGTCCGGCGGCCAAACTGGTACATTCTGTCCAAATGAGCGCTTTTCGGTCGGCGCGATCGATCCACCGTTGCATCCTGAAAAATGGGTCTGCGCTGCTTGGAAACGGCGAATCAGTGACGACCCACGGCCGGTCGGGAAACGCATAGCCGGTCGTCGTGCGCCGGTGCTCGGGCTCGAAGTCCGGGAACAGCCTGGCATCCGCGGACATCGCGACGCCGACCGAGATCCCGCTGCTGGCGACGGCAGGCGATTGCTCGGGTCCAGCCTGGGCTCGCCGATGGCGCCATGATCGCGACGGCGGAAGAGCCGGGCTTCTCATAGTCCCGGCCGTTCCATGGCAAGGCCCCGCCGGAGCGGATCCGGCGGGGCCTGGTCTTGCGCGGCGTGGCGGTGTCAGGCTTCTTCTTCCTGGAAGGCCTCTTCGCGCTTCTTGCGGAAGGCCGGGAAGATCATCATCGCCAGCAGCGCCACCGTGGCGATCAGCATCACCAGGCTGATCGGACGCTCGACGAAGATCGAGGGGTCGCCCTGTTCGATCAGCAGCGTGCGGCGCAGGTTCGCCTCCAGCAGCGGGCCAAGCACGAAGCCCAGAAGCAGCGGGCCTGGCTCGCATTTCGCCTTGCGGAAGGCATAGCCCAGCAGCCCGAAGCCCGCGGCCAGCATCACGTCGAAGATGCGGTTGTTCATGCTGTAGACGCCGATGCAGCAAAACAGCAGGATCGCGGGATAGAGCAGGCGGTAGGGCACGGTGAGCAGCTTGACCCACAGCCCGATCATCGGCAGGTTGATGACGACCAGCAGCAGGTTGCCGATCCACATGCTGGCGACGAGACCCCAGAAGATCTCGGGCTGGTTGGTCAGCACCGAGGGGCCCGGGGTGATGCCGTGGATCATGAAGGCCGACAGCATCATCGCCATCATGTTGTTCGACGGAATGCCCAGCGTCAGCAGCGGGATGAAGGACGATTGCGCGGCGGCATTGTTGGCGGCCTCGGGGGCGGCGACGCCCTCGACGACGCCCTTGCCGAATTGCTCCGGATGGCGCGAGACGCGCTTTTCCAGCGAATAGGCGCTGAACGAGGCCAGCGTCGCGCCGCCGCCCGGCAGCAGGCCCAGCAGCGTGCCGAGGCCGGTGCCGCGCAGCACGGCGCGCCACGAGCGGCGGAAGTCATCGCGCGTGGGCCAGAGCCGGGTGATCGGCGCGACGGTCACGCCTTCCGAGCCGCTGCGTTCCAGGTTGGCGATGATCTCGGAAAAGCCGAACAGGCCGATGGCGATGACGATGAAGTCGATGCCGTCGAACAGTTCGACCGCGCCGAAGGTCAGCCGCTCGGCCCCGGTGGCCTGGTCGGTGCCGACCATGCCCAGCAGCAGGCCGACCAGGATCATGCCGATGGCCTTGAGAACCGGGCCGCTGGCCAGGATGGTGGCGGCGAGCAGGCCGAAGACCATCAGCGCCACATATTCCGCCGGGCCGAAGGACAGGGCGAATTGCGACAGCATCGGCCCGGCGATGGCGATGGCGAAGGTCGCGACCGTGCCGGCAAAGAACGACCCCAGCGCCGCCACGGCCAGCGCCGCCCCGGCGCGGCCCTGCTGCGCCATCTGGTAGCCGTCGAGCGTGGTGACCACGGCCGAGGCCTCGCCCGGCAGATTGACCAGGATCGCCGTGGTCGAGCCGCCGTATTGCGCGCCGTAATAGATGCCGGCCAGCATGATGATGCCCGCCAGCGGCGGCAGGAAGAAGGTGATCGGCAGCAGGACCGCGATGGTCGCGGTCGGGCCGATCCCCGGAAGCACCCCGATGAGCGTGCCCAGCAGCGCGCCCAACAGGCAGAAGCTGAGATTCTGCAAGGTCATCGCCTCGCCGAACCCGAGCATGAGCAGGTCGATGAAGTTCATTTTACCCTCCCCAGGCGTGGCTCAGAACGGCCAGAGCGGGACTTGCACGCCCAGCCCGTAGACAAAGACCAGCGCACCGAACAGCGTCAGCCCGGCGGCCAGCAGCAGCGTCGTGCGCCACTTGCCGCCCGGATCGGCCAGCGAGCCCGCGATGATCAGGAACAGCGAGGCCAGGACGAACCCGGCATGGGTCGCGGCATAGGCGAAGACCACGATCGACAGGGTGATGACGATCACCGGCCGCAGCTTGATCGGGTCGATCGCGACCGCCTCGCGCCGCATGGCGTTGAAGCCGACGACCAGGCCGATGGCGATCAGAAGGCCGCAGACGACGCGGGGCAGGTAGCCCGGCCCCATCATCGCCAGCGTGCCGCCATCGAGCGCGCTCGTCTGCCACAGGCCGAGTGCGCCAAGCCCGATGAATATCGCCGCCGTCAGCAGGTCGGGGCGATCGCCCTTGTTCGGAACACCCGGCCCGGCCATCACTGGCGGTCCTTGATGAGCTTGAAGATCTCCTGGAACCGCTCAAGCCGCGCCGGCATGGCGGCGGACCAGTCGGCGCCCGACTGATAGGACAGCGCCAGACCTTGCTGCTTGGCCTTTTCCTGGAACTCGGGATTGGCCAGCGCCTTTTCGACCGAAGCCGCCAGCCTGGCCCGGATCTCTTCGGGCACGTCGCAGCGCGTCGCCATGCCGCGCTCGGACGCCATGAGCACGTCGAAGCCCTGCTCCTTGGCGGTCGGCAGGTCGGGCGCCAGGGTCGAGCGCTGCTCGCCGAACTGGCCCAGTGCCTTGATCTGGCCGGGCTCGGTGCTGGCAAATTCGCCGACGTTCAGCCCGATCAGCGTGACATGGCCGCCCAGCAGCGCGGTCCTGGCCTCGTTGGCGCCGCCGAAGGGCACCGCGGTCAGCTTGATCCCGGCCGATTGCTCGAGCTGCAGCATAGCCAGATGCTCGTCGGTGCCGACGCCGGTGGTGCCCACCGAGACCGCGCCGGGATGGTCCTTGGCATAGGCCACCACATCGGCCAGCGAGTTGTAGGGCGAATCCGCCTGCACCACGAACATGCCCGGATCCTCGACGATGCGCGCCACCGGGCAGATATCGGCCGGGTCGAAACGCAGCTTGCGGTCGATGCGCATGGTCAGGAAGCCCGGCACGTTCAGCGACGACAGGGTGTAGCCGTCGGGACGGGCCTGCGACAGCGCGGTATAGGCGATCTCGCCCGAGGCGCCGGGGCGGTTCAGGACCGGGATCTGCGTGCCCTGGTCGGCCTCGATATAGGGCGCCAGGGTGCGAAGCATGATGTCGGTGCCGCCGCCGGGCGAATAGGCGACGATCAACTCGATCGGCCGGTCGGTCGGCCAGTCGGCCAGCGCCGTGGTGGCGAAGCCGGCGGAGAGAACTGCCGCGAGCGGCAAGGCAAGCAAGGTCTTCATGATATCCTCCCTTTGGTCGCAGCCTCCCGCCGCGACCCTGTTGAATCGAAGTTATGCCGGGAATTCGCAGCCGAGCCGCTTCAGCGAGGCGTCGACCCAGGCGCGGTCGTTGGTGCCGGCCTCGATCGCGGCCATCTGCTTCTGCTCGGCGTCCTGCTTGGCGGCGGTCTTGGCATAGACCGCCTCGGCATCGGCGAAGGGCACGCAAAGCACGCCGTCGCTGTCGCCCAGGATCAGGTCGCCGGGCTCGATCACCATGCCGTCGATGGCGATGGGCACGTTGATCTCTCCGGGGCCGTCCTTGTAGGGGCCGCGATGCGTCACGCCCGCGGCATAGACCGGCAGATTGGTCTGCACGAAGGCATCGAGGTCACGGATGGCGCCGTTCAGCACGAAGCCCGCGACGCCGCGCTTGACCGCATAGGCCAGCATCAGCTCGCCCATCAGCGAGTTGGTCAGGTCGCCCCCGGCGTCGCAGACGATCACGTCGCCGGGCTGGGCCAGGTCGATGGCCTTGTGCAGCATCAGGTTGTCGCCGGGGCGGGACCGGACGGTCAGGGCCGGGCCGGCCAGCACGCCGTCGCGGTGGATCTTGCGCAGGCGGTCGCCGGCGGCGATGGTGCGGTGCATGCTGTCGCTGACATTGGCCACGGGAAGGGCGGCGAAACGGGCGACCAGTTCGGCCGGAACGACGCGCTGGCGGTTCAGGATGCGGAAACCGATGGACATGGCGTGAACCTTCAATTGGCCGCGCGCGCGGGGGCGGCGGCAAGGAGCTGACGGTTGAAGATGCGGTTGCGCGGCAGTTCCTTGCCCGCAAGATAGTCGACGATGGCCTGGGCCGCGTCGGTGCCGACGCGCAGGTTGGCCGCGCGGGTGACGCCGCCGATATGGGGCGTCACCACCAGGCGCGGCTCGGCCCAGAACGGATGGTCCGGATCGGCGGGTTCCTTGGCGAAGGTGTCGAGGCCGGCGCCGGCGATGCGGTTCTCGCGCAGCGCCGCGAGCAGCGCCGGCTCGTCGATCAGCCCGCCGCGGGCGGTGTTGACGATGATGGCATCGGGCTTCATCAGCGCCAGACGCTCGGCATTGATCAGGTTGCGGGTCTCGGGCGTCAGCGGGCTGTGCAGGCTGACGATGTCGCTTTGCGCCAGCAGGGCGTCCAGATCGGTGACCCGCGCCACGCCCTCGGCCTTGAACAGCGCGTCGGGCGCGAAGGGGTCATAGGCGACGACATCGATGCCGAAGGCTTTGGCAAAGCGCGCGGTCTGCTGCGCGATGGCGCCGAAGGCCACCAGGCCCATGGTCGAGCCGGCCAGTTCGCGTCCCAGGAAGCCGGGCTTTTCCCAGCGGCCTTCGCGCAGGCTGCGGTCCAGCGGCAGGATCTTCTTGGCCACCGCGAAGAGCAGCGCCATGGCATGTTCCGCCACCGAGACCGCATTGGCGCCGGTCGCCACCACCACGGGAATATTGCGGGCACTGGCGGCCGCGAGATCGATGTTGTCGACGCCGACCCCGTGTTTCGAGATCACTCGCAGCTTCGGCGTATGCGCGAACAGCGCCTCGTCGATGCGGCCCATGCGGACCAGGATGCCGACGGGCTGGGCTTCGGCCGCGATCTTCAGCAGACCCTCGCCCTCGGTATAGGGCGGCAGGTAGACCGGGTTGTAACCGGCGTTCTTCAGCACGGCATCGGCCTCGGGCGCAAGGCTCGGCCCGGTGATCAGGATATTTTCGCTCATCTCCCCCACTCTCCGACAGCGTCAGAATGGAGACAGTTCATAAGAGTTGCCATGCTAAATGAAAGCGGATAATTCTGTTTATCTAATTAAGAAAAACTGGATGAAATGGATACACGCCAGCTCAGGACGCTTCTCGCCATCGTCGAGACCGGCAGCTTTGCCCGCGCGGCCGAGAAGGTCGCGCTGACGCCTTCGGCGGTCAGCCAGCAGATTCAGGCGCTTGAGGCCGAAGTCGGGGTCAGCCTGTTCAATCGCGAAAACCGCCCGCCGACCCTGACCACGGCCGGGCACCAGATGGTCGAGGCCGCGGCCGAGCTGGTGCGGGCGACGGAAAATGCGCTCGATGCCATCTCGGGCCGGCGCATCGTGGGGACGTTCTCGATCGGATCGGTGCGCACCAGCGCCATCGGACTGCTGCCGCAGGCGATCTCGCGCATGGTGGCGTCGCATCCGGGGCTGAAGATCAAGCTGCGAGTCGGCAATTCCGGCGATCTGGTCCAGGACGTGGCCGCCGGGCGGCTGGACGCCGCGATCATCGCCGAGAACAGCGTCTCGCTGCGCGAGCTGAGCTGGCAGCCCTTCATCCGCGAGCCGCTTTACCTGATCGCGCCGCCCGGCACGGCGATGATGCCGGTGCCGCAGATGCTGGCCGCGCATCCCTTCGTGCGGTTCCGCAGCAACGTGCCGCTGGCGCTGCTGATCGAGTCCGAACTGGGGCGCATGAACCTGACGCTGAACGACATCGCCGAGATGGACACCATCGCCGCCGTCACCGCCTGCGTCGAGAACGGGCTGGGCGTCTCGGTCGTCCCGCGCATCGCCGCCATCGAGCGCCGGGGGCTGGTCATGCTGCCCTTTGGCGAGCCGCCGGCCTTTCGCCAGATCGGCCTGCTCAAGCGCCCGCTTGGCCCGCGCGCGAAGCTGATCGAGGAGTTGCACGAGCAGCTTGCCGATGTCAGCGGCGCGTTCGGCGTCAAGGCGGCGCCGGCACGGGGGCAGGGCGCATCATGACCGCGTCGCCCGGCCAGCAGCTTTCCGGCGCTTTCCATGGCCGTGGCGCATGAGGATGCCCCGGTTGCTCAGAAGGTTCGGTCTCATCGGCGACGTCGGCGGCGGCCATGCTTTCCGTAGGAGCGATTTTTCCCGCTTTGCCGCGAAACCTCTTGAAGCTCTAGTTGCTAGAGCCCCTAGATTTCCGAATCGATGGAGTTGAGCGGCCCCGGCAACGGCCGGGCAGGAGAGACCGGCGATGGATCAGACGACACGGCGCGAATGGACGGTCAGCGGCATGGATTGTGCCGCCTGCACCCTGAAGGTGACCCGGGCGGTGGAACGCCTGCCCGGCGTCAGCGGCGTCAGCGTCGCGCTGATGGCCGAGCGGCTGAGCCTTGATCTCGCCCCCGCCGGCTCGGCCGATGCGGTCGAGGAAACCGTGCGCAAGCTTGGCTATCGCATCGCGCCGCGCGGCGCCCAGGCGTCACGACACGGGCCGGGCGCGCAGGAAAGCTGCTGCAGGGGGCACGACCACGACCACGGCGCGCCGCAGGTCGAGACCGGCCATGGCCACAGCCACAACGCCCCGACCGAACGCGGCCTGCCCTGGTATCGCACCGGCAAGGGCCGGCTGGTGATCCTGACCGGCGCCCTTTTGGCGCTGGCCTGGGCGGTCGAGCTGCTGACCTCGGCCCGCATCGGCTATTGGGCCTTTCTCGCCGCCTGCCTGATCGGCGTCGCCCCGGTCGCGGCCCGCGCCTTCCAGGCGCTGCGCATGGGCCAGCCCTTCACCATCGAAGGCCTGATGACCATCGCCGCCATCGGCGCCCTGGTCATCGGCGCGGCCGAGGAGGCGGCGCTGGTCGTCTTCCTGTTCGCGGTCGGGGAACTGCTCGAAGGCGTCGCCGCCGGCAAGGCCCGCGACGGCATCCGGGCCCTCGGCGCGCTGGTGCCCAAGACCGCGCTGCTGGAGCAGGACGGCCGCACCCGCGAGGTGCCGGCCGAAAGCCTGCGCATCGGCCAGACCGTGCTGGTCCGGCCCGGCGACCGCATCCCCGCCGATGGCGAGATCGTCGAAGGCAGCAGCGGCATCGACGAAAGCCCGGTCACCGGCGAAAGCGTGCCGGTGACGCGCGGCCCCGGCGACGCGGTCTTCGCCGGGGCCATCAACACCGAGGCCGCCCTGCGCCTGCGCGTCGGGCGCGAGGCAGCCGATAACACCATCGCCCGCATCATCCGCCTGGTCGAGGAGGCCGAGGAGGCCCGTGCCCCGACCGAGCGTTTCATCGATCGTTTCAGCCGCTGGTACATGCCGGCCATCGTCGCCCTGGCCGGGCTGGTCATGCTGCTGCCGCCGCTGGTGCTGGGCCAGGACTGGGGCACCTGGGTCTATCGCGGCCTGGCGCTGCTGTTGATCGGCTGCCCCTGCGCGCTGGTGATCTCGGTCCCGGCCTCGATCGCCTCGGCGCTGTCGGCGGGGGCGCGCAAGGGGCTGCTGATGAAGGGCGGGGCGGTGATCGAGGCGGCGGCCGGGGTCAGCCGCGTCGCCTTCGACAAGACCGGCACGCTGACCCATGGCAAGCCGCAGGTCACCGACCTGCTGCCGGGCCCTGGCGTTTCGGAGGCCGAGCTGCTCGCGGTCGCGGCCGGGGTCGAGGCGGGCTCAAGCCACCCGTTGGCGCGGGCGATCCTGGCGCGGGCCGAGGCCGCCGGTGTCGCCCCGCCGCCGGCCGCCGAGGCGCGCGCGCTGCCCGGCAAGGGCGCCGAGGCGCGGGTCGGGGGCAGCCTGGCCTGGGTGGCCTCGCCCCGCCACGCGCAGGCGGCGGGCGGCATCGCCCCCGCGCATGCCGCCCGGGCCGCCGCCCTGGAATCGCAGGGCAAGACCGTGGTCGCTGTGTTCCGCGAGGCCGCACCCCTGGGCCTGATCGCGCTGCGCGACGAGCCGCGCGCCGATGCCGCATCGGCCATGGCGCAGCTGCGCGCGCTTGGCATCGCGCCCCTGATGCTGACCGGCGACAATCCCCGCACCGCCGAGGCCATCGCCGGTCAGCTGGGCATCGACTTCCGCGCCGAAATGCTGCCCGAGGACAAGCTCGACGCCATCCGCAGCCTGCAGGCGCAGGCGGGCGTGATGATGATCGGCGACGGCATCAACGATGCCCCGGCGCTGAAACAGGCCGGCGTCGGCGTCGCCATGGGCTCGGGCACCGACGTGGCGCTGGAAACCGCCGATGCGGCGATCCTGCGCGACCGGGTCGAGGACGTGCCGGCGCTGATCCGGCTGGCGCGGGCGGCCATGGGCAACATCCGCCAGAACGTCGGCATCGCGCTGGGGCTGAAGGCGGTGTTCCTGGTCACCTCGATCCTGGGCATCACCGGGCTCTGGATCGCCATCCTGGCCGATACCGGGGCGACGGTGCTGGTGACGCTGAACGCCCTTCGCCTGCTGCGCTTCGATCCGACGCGGCAGGGCTGATCCCGGCGCCGCGTGCCGCCCGTCGACAGCAGCATCGGCCTGCCCGAGATCGGGTCGGCGGCGCCGGCTCTCGCGCGCGAAGACCGCACCATCTCGGCCGTCAGCCTCTCGGCGGGCGGGCCGGTCGGCGACAGCGCAGGCTGCGATGCCAGCGGGTGGCGCTGGAGACGATCAGCCGCGACGGGGACTGGCGGTCGTCGCCTGTCCGATGCCGCGCGGTTCTGTCGCGGGATATTATCCGGAACCGAATCCGCTTCTGCCGCTTGATTACATTGACCGGATCAGCGGCACGCCCGCCGCGAAATCCATTCCCGTTCGCATCGCCACCTGATCCCCCGGAGGGACAGCCATGCTTGAACATCTGGACGCCGTCGTCCTGGCCCGCGTGCAATTCGCCTTCACGGTCTCGTTCCACTTCGTCTTTCCGGCCTTCTCGATCGGGCTGGCGAGTTATCTCATGGTGCTCGAGGCGCTGTGGCTGCGCACGGGCAGGGGTGTCTATGCCAACCTGTTCCGCTATTGGCTGAAGATCTTTTCGGTGGTGTTCGGCATGGGCGTCGTGTCGGGCGTGGTGATGTCTTATCAGTTCGGCACCAACTGGTCGGTCTTTTCGGAAAAGGCCGGGCCGGTGATCGGCCCGTTGATGGCCTATGAGGTGATGACGGCGTTCTTCCTCGAGGCGGGGTTCCTGGGCGTGATGCTGTTCGGGATGAACAAGGTCGGCAAGGGGCTGCATTTCCTGGCCACCTGCATGGTCGCGCTGGGGACGCTGATCTCGGCCACCTGGATCCTGGCGGCGAACAGCTGGATGCAGACCCCGGCGGGCCATCTGCTTACCGAGCAGGGCCAGTTCGTGCCGGGGCCGTCCTGGTGGGCCATCATCTTCACCGCAAGCTTCCCTTACCGGCTGGTGCATACGGTCATCGCCGCCTATCTGACCACGGCGCTGGCGGTGGGCGCGGTCGGGGCCTGGCACCTGCTGCGCGACCGCGCCAATCCCGGTGCGCGCAAGATGTTCTCGATGGCGATGTGGATGGCGGCCATCGTCGCGCCGATCCAGGTCCTGGTCGGCGACGCGCATGGGCTGAACACGCTGGAGCACCAGCCCGCCAAGATCCTGGCCATTGAGGGCCATTACGAGCCCAGCCCCGAGGGCGCCTCGCTGATCCTGTTCGGCCTGCCCGACAGCCAGGCCGCGCGCGTCGATTACGCCGTCGAGGTGCCGAAGCTCGGCTCGCTGATCCTGAAGCACGATCCGAACGCCGCCCTGCCGGGGCTGAGCGATTTCCCGCGCGAGGACTGGCCGCCCGTGGCCATCGTCTTCTGGTCCTTCCGCATCATGGTCGGCCTGGGCTTCGCCATGCTGGGGCTGGGGCTCTGGAGCCTGTTCGCGCGCTGGCGCGGCGGGCTTTACGACTGGCGCTGGCTGCACCGGGCGGCGCTGGTCATGGGGCCTGCGGGCTTCGTCGCCGTGATCGCAGGCTGGATCACCACCGAGGTCGGCCGCCAGCCCTTCACCGTCTATGGCCTGCTGCGCACCGCCGAGTCGCATTCGCCGCTGGCCGCGCCCGCCGTCGCGACCTCGCTGATCGCCTTCGTCGTCGTTTATTTCTTCGCCTTCGGGGCGGGGATCTATTACCTGCTGCGCCTGATGGCCAAGCCGCCGCAACCGGACGAGACCGAGCCGCCGCCCCAGCCGCAGCGCGCCGCCGGGATCACCCCCGCGCCCGCCACCGCCAGCATGGAGCGTTGACATGGAAAGCATCGACCTGACCGTCGTCTGGGCGCTGATCATCGGCTTTGCGGTCTTCGCCTATGTGGTCATGGACGGGTTCGACCTGGGCATCGGCATCCTGTTCCCGACGCTGAAGGTCGGCGAAGAGCGCGACCAGGCGATGAATTCCATCGCGCCGGTCTGGGACGGCAACGAGACCTGGCTGGTGCTGGGCGGCGGCGGGCTGATGGCGGCCTTTCCGCTGGCCTATGCCATCATCCTGCCGGCGACCTATCCGCTGATGATCGCCATGCTGCTGGGCCTGATCTTTCGCGGCGTCGCCTTCGAATTCCGCTGGCGCGACCCCCGCCACCGCGCCTTCTGGGACCTGGCCTTCACCGCCGGTTCCGTGGTGGCGGCGCTGTCGCAGGGCATCGCGCTTGGCGCCATCCTGCAGGGCATCCGGGTCCGGCAGGGTGCCTATGCCGGCGGCTGGCTGGACTGGCTCAGCCCGTTCAGCCTGCTGACCGGGGTGGCGCTGCTGACGGGCTATGCGGCGCTCGGCGCGGCCTGGCTCAACTGGAAGACCGAGGGCGGCGCCCAGAGCCACGCCCGGCGCATGGTGCATCTGCTTGTCCCGGCCATGATCGCCATGCTGATCGCGGTCAGCGCCGCGACGCCCTTCCTGAATTATGACTACTGGCGGCGCTGGTTCGACGTCCCGGGCGTGCTGCTGACGGCGCAGGTGCCGCTGCTGGTCGCGATCTGCGCCTTCGTGCTGCTGCGCAGCCTGGCTGCCGGGGCCGAGCGGCTGCCCTTCCTGATGCTCCTTGCCCTGTTCCTGCTGTGCTTCATCGGGCTGGGCATCAGCATCTTTCCCTATGCGGTGCCGCGCTCGGTGACGATCTGGGCCGCGGCCGCGCCGCCGCGCAGCCAGTCCTTCATGCTGGCCGGCGCCGTGTTCATCATCCCGATCATCCTGGCCTATACCGGCTGGGCCTATTGGGTGTTCCGCGGCAAGGTCGGAACGCACGGCTACCATTGATGGCGGGCGAGGCTGCGCTGTGGAAGCGGCTGGTCTGGATGGCCGCGATCTGGGCCGCCAGCGTCCTGGCCCTTGGCCTTGTGGCCATGGTCATCCGCTGGGCGCTTGCACCGTGAACCTCCGCACCTGACGATTACCGGTCACCTCCGAGCTTCATGATGACCGGTTTCTCTGTCGGGGATATGTGGCGCGAGAGACGGCGCGCCGGAATGTGCCGCCGGTCCTACCGCAAGTCCGGCACGACGACGGAGCCGGCCTATTGCATCCGGCCGGTCGCTGCGGCCTTGCGGCGCGCGGCACCATATTGCCGCCACAACCCCAGGGAATACAGCACCAGTGCCGCCCAGATCAGCGGAAAGGCGATCCGCCGCGACTGGTCGAACGGCTCGCCGAAAACCAGCACCGCGCAGAGAAAGATCAGCGTCGGCGCGATATATTGCAGGATGCCGACGGTGGACAGCCGCACCAGCTTGGCGCCATTGGCATAGAGCATCAGCGGCACCGCCGTGACCACGCCGCAGCCCAGCAAGAGCAGCGTGTCGGCGCCTGAGCCCGTGCCGAAATGCGACTGCCCGGTCAGCGCCAGCCACAGCAGGATGGCCGCCGCAAAGGGACAGAGCACCAGAACCTCGAGCGTGAAGCCCTGGTTGGGGCCGAGCGGCAGGCTCTTCTTGCAATAGGCGTAGATGCCCCAGGACAGGGTCAGCCCCAGCGCCACCAGCGGCAGGCGGCCCGCCTGCACGGTCATGATGACGACCGCGGCCGCCGCCAGCGCGATGGCCATGCGCTGCGTCCGGCCCAGGCGCTCCTTCAGCAGCACCGCCCCCAGGAAGACGCTGAACAGGGGGTTGATATAGTAACCCAGCGCCGCCTCCATCGCGTGATCGTTGGCGATGGCCCAGACATAGATCAGCCAATTGGCCGAGATCAGCACGGCCGTCAGCACCGCCATGGCCAGCAGGCGCGGCGTGCGCAGGGCCGCGATCACCTCGGCCGCGCGCCCTTGCCAGATCAGCACCGCCGCCGCGATGGGCAGCGACCAGATCACCCGATGGGCGACGACCTCGATCGGCGGCACATGCGCCAGCGCCTTCATGTAAAGCGGCAGAAAGCCCCACAGGACATAGGTCAGGATCACCAGGACCAGGCCACGGGGGGAAACGCTGTCGGGATCGGCAGGGCTGCTCATAGCGGTTGCATAGGCTGCAATCCGCGACTGCACCAGAGGCGGCGGTGCGCGGTTCCGCGAGGCGATCTGCGCGCGTGCAACCGGAAACATGGGAAAGCGTGCTGATCTGCGCCGAGACGTGCCCCGGCGTCCGAGAAGCCGAAGCGGGGCATGGCGGCGTCAGGACATGGCCGGCGTCCTTCTTCTTGCGGGCGGCGGGAAGCCGTGCAGACACCAAGCTGCACCGTGGGGAACTGCTCGGCCAACGGCCGGGCGCACGGGACTTCGACCGTCAGGTCGCGTTCCAGGTCCGTCGCCGTGCTGAACGGCTTTACCGCGCTCGGCACGTCAATCGCCGAGGCCGCAGCTCTGCCCCCGAGGCTGCCCGACCACCGGCCGATTGTGCAACAAAGTTATGAGTCCGCAACCTAGCGCAAGAAGCTGCGGAACCGGTGCAACGAGAACCGGAACAGCACCAGCCCGATCAGGAACAGCGCCAGGAACTGCGGCCACACCACGCCAAGCCCTGCGCCGCGGAACAGGATCGACTGCGACAGCATCATGAAATGCGTGTTCGGCGCGGCTAGCATGATGGTCTGGATGACCTCGGGCATGCTCTCGCGCGGCGTGACGCCGCCCGACAGCACCTGAAGCGGCAGCAGCACCAGCATCAGCAGCAGCCCGAACTGCGGCATGGACCCGGCGACCGTGGCCAGGAATATCCCCAGGCTGGTCGTGGCGAACAGGTGCAGCGCCGCCCCGGCCAGGAACAGCAGGATCGAGCCCTGTATGGGCACCGCCAGCGCGCCCTTTACGACAAAGACCAGCGCGAAGCCCGAGGCCAGCAGCACCACCAGCGCCATGGACCAGATCTTGCTGACCATGATCTCGGTCGGCGTGACGGGCATCACCAGCAGATGTTCGATGGTGCCATGCTCGCGTTCCCGGATCAGCGCGGCGCCGGTCAGGATGATCGACAGCATGGTGACCGAGGAAATCACGTTCGAGATGGCGCCGAACCAGCCCTTGTTCAGTTCCTGGTTGAAGCGGGCGCGCAGGTTCAGCGCCACCGGCACGCTGGCCTGGCTGCGATGGCGGTCCAGGAACTCGCTGATCTCGCTGGTGACGATGGACTGGACATAGCCGCCGCCGCTGAAGGCCTGGCTCATGCGGGTGGCGTCCACGTTCAACTGGATGGTGGGCACACGCCCGGCCAGCAGGTCGCGCTGGAAATCGGGCGGGATGTTCAGCGCGAAAGTGTCGGTTCCCGCGTCCAGCCGGCTGTCCATTTCCTGCGCCGTAATCAGGTGCGGCGGCACGAAATAAGGCGGATAGAAGGCGGTGATGATGCGGGCCGAGACCGGCGACTGGTCCTCGTCCACGATGGCGATGGCGGCCTGGTTCAGCGTTTCCGGCATCGCCTTGGCCGCGGTAAAGATCGCCAGCGAGAAGGCATAGACGATCAGCACCAGCAGCACCGGGTCGCGCATCAGCCGGCGCAGCTCCTTGATCCCCAGTTTCAGGACATTGGCCATGCTCATGTCAGCTTGCCTGTTTCTTGAGGAAAAGAACGCCGGCGCCCAGCAGGACCGGCACGGCGATCAGCAGCGGCAGGAAGGCCCCGGCCAGGTCGGCAAAGTCCAGCCCCTTGGAGAAGGTGCCGCGGGTGATCGTCACGAAATAGGTTGTCGGATAGATCCGGCCGATAAAGGCCCCCAGCCCCTGCAAGGACGACACCGGGTCGATCAGGCCGGAATACTGCACCGCCGGGATCAGCGTTATCAGCGCGGTGGCGAACAGCGCCGCGATCTGGTTGTCGATGAAGGTCGAGATGACCAGCCCCATGCCGGTGGTGATGAAGGAATACAGCAGCGCCGCCGCCACCAGCGTGGCGAAGCTGCCGGTGA
Source organism: Paracoccus sp. DMF (assembly GCF_004407025.1). Classification (NCBI taxonomy): domain Bacteria; kingdom Pseudomonadati; phylum Pseudomonadota; class Alphaproteobacteria; order Rhodobacterales; family Paracoccaceae; genus Paracoccus; species Paracoccus sp. DMF. The sequence goes on along the minus strand of NZ_SOKV02000025.1, from coordinate 35,841 downwards.
AGGGCACGCGGAAGACGAAGACCGCGAAGGCCGCCAGCATCAGGAAATTCAGGAAGGCCAGCGCGATATAGGGCATCTGCTTGCCCAGCAGGAACTCGGCCCTGGACACCGGCGTGACATAGAAGTTGATGATCGAGCCCAGCTCCTTTTCCCGCACCACGCTCAGCACCGCCAGCATGGCCGGGATCATCAGCAGCAGCAGCGGGATGACGGCAGGCACCATGGCGACAAGGCTTTGCACGTCGGGGTTATAGCGATAGCGCAGGGCCAGCTGGAAATTGCCCTGCGTCGCGGCGTCGCCGTAAAGCTCGCGCGATTTCTGGGTCAGCCAGGCGGCGTGCATCCCCTGGACATAGCCGCGGACGGTCTCGGCCCGCGTCGGCATGGCGCCGTCGATCCAGGCGGCGATTTCGACCGCGCGCCCGCGGGTGGCGTCGCGGCCAAAGCCGGGCGGGATCTCGATGGCCAGGCTGATCTCGCCATTGCGCATCCGCCGGTCCATGTCGTCGTAATCGGTGATCGGCGGCTGCTCGGTGAAATAGCGCGAGCCCGAGAGTTGCAGCACATAGTCGCGGCTGACGGTGGTGTCGTCGCGGTCGAGGACGGCAAAGCTGAGATCCTCGACATCCATGTTGACGCCATAGCCGATCACGAACATCAACAGCACGCTGCCGATGATCGCCAGCGTCGCCCGGATCGGGTCGCGGCGCAATTCCAGCGCCTCGCGCCGGGTATAGGCCAGCATGCGCCGCAGGTCGAAAAACCGCCGCGCGGGCGCAGGTGCGGGGGGCGCGGGACCGGCTGCCGGTCCGGCCGGCGGGGCAGGGGCTGCGGCCGGCGCTTCGGGGGGCGTGCCGATCGCCTCCTCCAGACAGGCGACGAAAGCCTGTTCCAGCGTCCCGGCCCCGCGGCTTTGCACGATGGCGGCGGGCGTGTCGCTGACCAGCACCTTGCCGGCGTGCATCAGCGAAATGCGGTCGCAAAGCTCGGCTTCGTTCATGAAATGGGTCGAGACGAAGATCGTCACATTGTCCTTGCGCGACAGGTCCGAGAGAATCTGCCAGAAGCCGTCGCGCGCCACCGGGTCCACGCCCGAGGTCGGCTCGTCCAGAATCAGGATTTCCGGCGAATGGATCAGCGCCACCGCCAGCGACAGCCGCTGGCGGATGCCCAGCGGCAGCGCGTCGGGCAGCGTGTCCATGACCTCGGTCAGGTCGAAGCGCCCGGCCAGTTCCGCGATCCGCGGCCTGATCGCACCGGCGGCCATGCCGAACAGTTCCGCGTGCAATTGCAGGTTCTGCCGCACCGTCAGTTCCGTGTACAGCGAGAACGCCTGGCTCATGTAGCCGACGCGGCGGCGCACGGCGATGTCGTCGGGATCGACCTCGGCCCCGAACAGCCGCGCGGTGCCTTCGCTGGCGGGCAAGAGGCCGGTCAGCACCTTCATCGTGGTGGTCTTGCCGCAGCCGTTCGAGCCCAGGAAGCCGAAGATTTCCCCGCGCGGAATGCGGAAGCTGACATTGTCCACGGCGGTGAAGTCGCCGAAGCGGACGGTGACGCCCCGGGCCTCGATCGCGATGTCCTGGTCGGCGGTGGCGGGGCGGGGCGGGATCACGACCTCGTGGTGGTCCTTGCGCGCGGTCTCGGGCAGCAGGGCGATGAAGGCGGCGTCCAGATTGGCGGTGCCGGTCTGCTGCAACAGCGCGGCGGGCGCGCCGGTCGCCAGCACCTGCCCGTCGTTCATCGCCACCAGCCAGTCGAAGCGCGCGGCTTCCTCCATATAGGCGGTGGCGACGATGACGCTCATCCCCGGCCGGTCGCGGCGGATGTCGTCGATCAGCTGCCAGAACTGGCGGCGGGACAGCGGGTCCACGCCGGTGGTCGGCTCGTCCAGGATCAGCAGGTCCGGGTCGTGGATCAGCGAGCAGCACAGGCTGGTCTTCTGCTTCATCCCGCCCGACAGCTTGCCGGCTGGACGGTCCGCAAAGGCCGACATGCCGGTGCGGGCCAGCAATTCCTGAATGCGGCGTTCGCGCTCGGCCCGGTCATGGCCGAACAGCCGCCCGAAGAAGTCGATGTTCTCGAACACCGAAAGCGTCGGATAAAGGTTCTTGCCGAGACCCTGCGGCATATAGGCGATGCGGGGAAAGGCGGCCTGGCGGTGGCGGGCATCGGCGATGTCGCCGCCCAGCACCTCGATGCGGCCGGACTGCAGCGCGCGGGCCCCGGCGATCAGCGACAGCAGGCTGGACTTGCCCACCCCGTCCGGCCCGATCAAGCCGACCATGCAGCCGGCGGGCACGTTCAGCGTCACGTCCCGCAAAGCGCGGGTCTTGCCATAGGACAGGCCGACGCCCTGAACCCGGACCACCGGCCCCGCTTCCCCCGCCGGGATCATTGCACGGTTTCCGCCAGTTCGGCCGGCCATTCGGCGGCGGGGTCGATCTTGACATAGGCCATGCCGGGCAGCCCGGTCTTGACCTGCTGGACGTGTTTGCCCAGCAATTCGGGCGAGACCTTGGCCTTGATGCGGAACATCAGCTTCTGGCGCTCCTCCTCGGTTTCGACGGTCTTGGGGGTGAACTGGGCCACGTCGGCCACGAAGCTGACGCGGGCGGGGATGACATATTGCGGCGCCGCGTCCAGCACGATGCGGACATCGCTTCCCAGCGCCACCCGTCCCGCCTGCGAGGTCGGCAGGAAGAAGGTCATATGGACATTCCCCACATCGACCAGCGACAGCACACGGCCGCCGGCGCCCAGAACCTCGCCCGGCTCGGCGACGCGATACTGGATGCGGCCGGCGCGCGGCGCGGTCAGCGTGCTGTCGTCGATGTCCGAGACGATGCTGGCGATCGCGGCCTCGGCGGCGCCGACGGCGGCCTCGGCATCGACCACCTGCGCGCGGGCGGCGTTGATCCCGGCTTCGGTCGCGGCCAGCTGGGCCTTCGCGGCCTCGACTGCTGCCCTGGCGCCCTGCCGGGTGGCGCGGTCGTCGTCCAGCACCTGCTGGCTGGTCGCGTTGCTACGGGCCAGCTGCTCGCTGCGGGCCAGCCGGCGGTCGGCGGCGTCCAGCTGCGCCTCGCGCTGCGCGACCACGGCCGCGGCTGCCTCGCGCTCGGCCTCGCGTTGCAGGATCTGGATCTTCGCGGTGTCCACGCCGATCCGCGCCCGCTTCAGCTCGGCCTCGGCCTGCAGGCGCTTGCTGTCCAGCTGGACGGTGTCCATCCGGGCCAGCGGCTGGCCGGCCTCGACGAAATCGCCTTCGTCGGCAAGGATTTCCTTCAGCCGGCCCGCCGTCCGGGTCGAGATGTCGATTTCCACCGCCTCGATGCGGCCATTGCCGCCGGCCAGTCCCGAAGGCAGGCCGGCCGCGCCCAGCCGTTGCCAGGCCAGCCAGGCGCCCGCGACGATGATGATGGCAAGGGCGGCCAGCAGCCACCTTCTGGAACTGGACTTCATGGCAGCACCCTCTTGATTCGGAGCCGTTCGTTTTCGGGGCGTTCGATCCGCGGCTGGCTTGCCGCCGCAGCCGCGCCCGCGACCCTTCGATGATTCGCCATGCTCGTCTCCTGCTTGCGATCCCGGCAGGGGTGACATGCCCGCGAAAAATGCGCCGCACCTTGATCCAGGACAACAACGGTTGACCGCGTTCGAGTTTACCAAATGCGGTATTGGCAACCTGATCTCGCGAGTCCCCCGATGCGCCGCGCCCCGGCCCCCGATCTGCACGCAATTCCCGTCCGCGCCCGCATTCTGCAGGCAGCGGTCCAGCGGTTTGCACGGAATTCCTACGAGGAAACCGGCTTGCGCGACATCGCCGCCGATGCCGGTGTCGACGTCGCTTATGCGCACCGCTGCTTCGGGTCCAAGGAACAGCTGTTTGCGCAGGCCGTCCTGGCCTCGACCGGAATGCAGCATGTCCTGGCCGAACAGCCGCGCGACCTGAGCCGTCACCTGTCCGCGCAGGTGTTCCACCGCGACGGCCAGGCGACGCCCAGGGAAATCGGGCCGCTGGACATCATCATCCATTCCTTGTCCAGCCCGGCGGCGTCCCGCGTGGTGCGCGACTGCATCATGCGCGAATTTGTCGCACCCCTCGGGGCGCGGCTGGACGATCCGGCGGCGATGCGGGCCGCCGTCATCGCCGCGCTGCTGGCCGGCGTCGGCATCCTGCGCAACGTTCTGGAGATCGCGCCGCTGCGCGAGGGCGCGGGCAGCGACCTTGACCACCTGTTGGCAACCACGATCGCCCATATCGGCGGCCTGCCTGCCGGCGCGGCCGCGGGCGCAGAGGAGGACCCGGACAAATGACCAAGAACCTGCCGCAATCCCCGCAGGGACAGGACGGAACCCTTGGCTTCGAAGCGTTCCGCAGCATGGACCGGATGCGCGAGGCGCTGGCCGCGCAGATGACCGGCGGCCTGTCGCCGGCGGCTCTGGCGCTGGCGGTGTTCGACTGGTCCATCCATCTGGCGATGGCGCCGGGCAAGCGCCTGGAACTGGCCTACAAGGCGATGACCAAGTTCCAGCGGCTGGCGACCCATATGGCCGCCGCCCGGCTGTGCGCCGACACCCCGCCCTGCATCGAGCCCTTGCCGGGGGACCACCGCTTCCGGGCCGAGGGCTGGCAAAAGCAGCCATGGCGTTTCTGGTCGCAGGCGTTCCTGCTGAACCAGCAATGGTGGCACAATGCCACGCGCGAGGTGCCCGGCGTCACCCCCCACCATGAGGAGGTGATCTCTTTCGCCGCCCGGCAATGGCTGGACCTCTTTTCGCCCTCGAACAATCCCTTCGGCAACCCCGAGGTGATCGGCAAGGCGCTGGCCACCGGCGGCGCCAATTTCGTGCAGGGGTTCCAGAACTGGCTGGAGGATGCCAGCCGGCTGGCGGCGGGCCAGCCGTCCGCCGGGACCGAGGATTTCGTCGTCGGCCGCGACGTCGCCGTCACGCCGGGGCAGGTGGTCTGGCGCAACCACCTGATCGAGCTGATCCAATATGCCCCCGCGACCGAAACTGTCCGGCCCGAGCCGGTCCTGATCGTTCCGGCCTGGATCATGAAATACTATATCCTCGACCTGTCGCCGCAGAACTCGCTGATCCGCTATCTGGTCGGGCAGGGGCATACGGTGTTCTGCATCTCGTGGCGCAACCCGACCGCCGAGGACCGCGACCTGACCATGGACGACTATCGCCGGCTGGGGGTGATGGCGGCGCTGGATGCGATCAACGCCATCGTGCCGGGACAAAAGATCCACGCCGCGGGCTACTGCCTGGGCGGCACGCTGCTCTCCATCGCTGCGGCGGCCATGGCGCATGCCGGGGACGACCGGCTGGCCTCGCTCACGCTGCTGGCGGCGCAGACGGATTTCACCGAGCCGGGCGAACTGGCGCTGTTCATCGACCACAGCCAGATGCATTTCCTGGAAAGCATGATGTGGAACCGCGGCTATCTGTCGGCGGATCAGATGGCGGGGGCCTTCCAGCTCTTGCGTAGCAACGACCTGATCTGGTCGCGGCTGGTCCACGACTATCTGATGGGCGAGCGCACGCCGATGTTCGACATCATGGCCTGGAATGCCGATTCGACCCGGATGCCCTATCGGATGCACGCCGAATATCTGCAGCGGCTTTACATCGACAACGAACTGGCCAGCGGCCGGTTCATGGTCGACGGCCGGCCCGCGGCGTTGCAGAACATCCGCGTGCCGCTGTTCGTGGTGGGAACCGAGCGCGACCACGTGGCGCCCTGGCCTTCGGTCTACAAGGTCCACCAGCTTTGCGACACCGACATCACCTTCGTGCTGACCGGCGGCGGCCACAATGCCGGCATTCTCAGCGAGCCGGGCAGCGGGCACCGGCATTTCCGCGTGGCACTGAAGCGGATGGCCGATCCCTATCTGGCTCCGGCCGAATGGCTGGAAAGCGCGGCCGAGAAGGAGGGCTCGTGGTGGCTCGAATGGGCGGACTGGCTGGCGGCGCAATCCTCCGGCCCGCAGGTTCCGCCCCCCGGCGCGGGCGCGCCCGAGCGCGGTTATCCGGCGCTGGCCGCTGCGCCCGGCACCTATGTCCTGCAACGATGAGGCGGCCATGGGCGATCCGATCCGCAACCGCGCCTGCGGCCGTCGCTATCGACGTGGTGCGCTCGATGCAGGCTTACGACCACGGCGGCAAGGCGCGAGCGGGCGGCCATGCTGCAAGACATGGCGCGCCGGGCTGGACCTCGCGACCGTCAAGGATGCGCTGCAATCTATCGATTGGGCGGATTGATGACATAAAGCTGAACCCCGGCAAAGCGCATCCCAGCTGTTCAGTCCCGGCATCTGGTGGATCGGGTTTAGGATGAATTTGTCCGGCTCGGATGGATGAATCCCGGTTGTTCGACAATAGAACCGCCGCCCTTCCGCAAGGATTTTCCGATAACCAGAGTTATGTAAAATAAACTGTGCTGCGCATCCTGCCGGCCACGACCTGCCCAAAATGCCAGCTTCACATCCGGCGCCCGGCGCGCGACAAAAGGATCATGTCGGTCAGCGGTGCGCTTGTTGTGGTGGTAAGCGGTCCCAAGTCGTTCCGACGCGAAACGGGCGAAGGTTGTGGTGGCCTTCGCCCGTTCGTCATTCCTGCCGTCAACCGCGGCGCAGCTGCTCCAGCAGCGCGGCCGAGGGCGTGCCGGTCGGCGGCAGCCCGCGCGAGGTCTGATAGGCCCGGATCGCGTTGATGGTGTTCGAGCCGACATTGCCGTCCACGCCTTGGGTGTCGAAACCGCGCGCGGTCAGCAGGCGCTGCATCTCCTTGCGCTGCTCGATGCGCAGGCCGGGGTGGCTGGCCGGCCACGGGTTCGCCAGTCCCGGATAGCCTTTCAGCCGGTCGGCCAGATGCGCCACCGCCAGCGCATAGCTGTCGGCGTTGTTGTAGCGCAGGATGGCGTGGAAGTTGCGGGTGATCAGGAAGGCCGCGCCGTCGGCGCCGCCGGGAATCAGCATCTCGGTCGAGGCACCGGCCGGCGGCAAGGGCCGCGAGGTGGCCTGGCGGATGCCCAGCGACTGCCATTCCGAAACCGAGCGCCGCTTGCCCTTGCCGGCAAGGCCGGTGTTAAAGCCGGCGGGCAGCGTCACCTCGACCGCGGCCGGCAGGCCGGGCTGCCAGCCGGATTTCGCCAGGTAATTCGCCGTCGAGGCCAGGGAATCCGACGGGTCGTTCGACCAGATGTCGCGGCGGCCATCGCCCGTGAAATCAACGGCATAGGACAGATAGGTCGTCGGAATGAACTGGGTATGCCCCATGGCGCCGGCCCAGCTGCCGGTCATATGGGCGGGGTCGATATCGCCCGCTTGCAGGATCTTCAGCGAGGCCATCAACTGGCTGCGGAAGAAATCGCCGCGATAGCCCTCATAGGACAAGGTGGACAGCGCCTCGATCAGCGGCAGGTCGCCACGCCGCTCGCCATAGGTCGATTCCATGCCCCAGACCGCGGCGACGATCTCCTTGTCGACGCCATAGGTCGCCTCGACGCGGCTCAGCACGCCGCCATATTGCCCCAGCGCGGCGCGGCCGTTGGTCTGGCGCTTTTCCGAGACCGCGTTTTCCAGATATTCCCAAAGGGATTTCTTGAACTCGGCCTGGTTCTGGCTGCGCTTGACCACCTCGGGGTTGTAGACCACGTCGCGGAAGGCGAAATCCAGCGTGCTGTCGCTGATGCCCTGGGCGCGCGCATTGGCCTTGAAGCCGGCGATCCACTGGTTCAGCCCGGCGACCTTGGCCGGCGGCGGGTTCTGGTTGCGGCCCCATTTGATCTCCTGGCTCTGCTGCGGCACGCCACCGCGCGGGGAGTACATCCCGCCGCTGCATCCGCCCAGAACCAAGGCCAAAGCCGTCAAAGTGGCTGTCAGTCGCAATGAAAACCGCATTCCCCTGCCCCTCGCGCATGTGTTTTTTTCAACCTAGCGTTCCCGTGATCGGGCCGAAAGGCGAAATCACGGCGGCGGCAAGGCGTCGCGCATCCGCGGCCGCGCCGCATCTCGAAAAAACATCAACTGTCGCGTGCAACAGGTTGTTATTGCGCCAGTGGCGTCCAGATCACCTCGTCGATGCGTGGCGCGCCGGTGGCCAGCATCACCAGCCGGTCGAATCCCAGCGCGCAGCCCGAGGCCGGCGGCATCTGCGCCAAGGCCGCCAGGAAATCCTCGTCCAGCGGATAACGCTCGCCGTAGATTCGGGCCTTTTCCTGCATCTCAAGTTCAAACCGGCGGCGCTGTTCGGCGGGATCGGTCAACTCACCGAAGCCATTCGCCAGTTCGACGCCGCAGGCGTAAAGCTCGAAGCGTTCGGCCTCGCGCGGCTCGTCGCTTGCCGGCCGGGCCAGTGCGGCCTCGGCGGCGGGATAGCGGTCCAGGATCAGCGGCCGGCCCTGGCCCAGATGCGGCTCGACTTTCTCGACCAGGATCCGTGACAGCATGTCGGACCAGCTATCGTCGGCACCAAGGCGGATGCCCTGCCCCTCGGCCTGGGCGCGCAAGCCGGCGGCATCGGTCTCGGCGCCGTCGCAGGTCGCGAGCAGGTCGATGCCGGCATGTTCGCGAAACGCCTCGGCCACGCTCATCACCTGCGGCGCGGCGAAAGGGTCGCATTCCATATCGTGGAACCGCAGCATTTCGGCCCCGGCAGCCTCGGCGGCCAGCCGCAGATACTGCGCGCAATCCTCGAAAAGCACGCGATAATCCTCTCCGGCGCGATACCATTCCAGCATGCAGAACTCGGGGCTGTGCAGCCGGCCGCGCTCGCGGTTGCGCCAGACATGGCTGAAGGCGAAGATGCGCGCCTCACCCGCCGCCAGCAGCTTCTTCATGGCGAATTCCGGGCTGGTATGCAGATACATCGGCCGGGGCTGGCCGTCGTTGCCGATCTGCCGGGTCTCGAACGCATGCAGATGCGCCTCGTTTCCGGGGCTCACGGCCAGGGCCAGCGGATCGACCTCGGTGAAATCCTGGGCCTCGAGCCAGTCGCGGATGGCGCGCTGGATGCGGTTGCGGGCCAGAAGCAGCGGCCGGCGGCCGGCGTGGCGGTCGCGGTCCCACCAGGGCGTGTCAGGGGCGGTTTTCATCGCAGACCTCGTTTTTCGCCGCTTGCGACTGGCGCAAAGCCGCGCGAGGCGCTAAGGGAAATCATCATCGCCGGCATAGCCGGCGCGTCGGAATTTGAAAAGCAGGCAAGGGAAACCGCCTTGAAAGTCATCGCCTCCAGCCTTCGCAAAGGCAATGTCGTCGAGATCGACGGCAAGCTTCATGTCGTCCTGACGGCGACCAACTTCCACCCCGGCAAGGGCACGCCGACGACGCAGGTCGACCTGCGCCGCATCTCGGACGGCAACAAGGTCTCGGAACGCTGGAAGACCACCGAACAGGTCGAGCGCGCCCACGTGGACGAGCGCGCCTATAACTTCCTCTATGAGGACGGCGAGGGCTTCCACTTCATGGAGCCGGAAAGCTATGAGCAGGTCGTGGTCTCGCCCGACGTGGTCGGCGACGACAAGGTGTTCCTCGAAGACGGCATCAGCGTCTTTTTGCAGGTGCATAACGGCGTCGCCATCGCCATCGAACTGCCGCAGAAAGTCACCGTCGAGGTGGTCGAGACCGAGCCGGTGGTCAAGGGCCAGACCGCCTCGTCCAGCTACAAGCCGGCGATGGCGCATAACGGCGTGCGCATCATGGTGCCGCCGCATATCGGCGTCGGCACCAAGGTGATCATCAACACCGCCGACCTGACCTATGTGGAACGCGCCAAGGCCTGAGGTCTTGACGGGCGCATGACGGGCGGGGCCGCGAGGCCCTGCCCTTTTTCATGGCGTCAATCGGCCGTCGCGGCGCCGACGGTGGCCCCGGCTACGGCGCCGACGGGTCCGGCCACCACCGCGCCGCCGATGCCGCCGGTCGCGGCGCGTTCGGTGGCATTGTCGCCGCAGGCGGCCAGCGCCAGCACCATGACGGAAGCGGCAGTCGCAAACAGGCTACGCATTCCAGATCCTCCTCTGCCGCGGCGACATGCCGCCGCCGCTCTGGCAACAAGACGCGCGGGGAAGGCCCGGGGTTCCCGGGAAAACGCGGAAGAAAGCGCCGCAGGCCGCTGGGTTCAGGGGAAGATCGGCGCCAGCATCAGCCCTTCGGTCTCGGGCAGGCCCAGCATCAGGTTCGCGTTCTGCACCGCCTGCCCCGAGGACCCCTTGCAGAGGTTGTCCAGCGTCGAGACCACCAGCGTGCGGCCCGAGATCCGATCCCCGGTCACGCCGATATGGCAGAAGTTCGACCCCTGCACATGCGCCATCGCCGGCAACTGGCCAAAGGGCAGCACCACGATAAAGGGCTCGTCGGCGTAAGCCTGGGCCAGCGCGGCATGGACCGCCTGCGGCTCGCCCTTCAGATAGCACGAGGCCAGGATGCCGCGGTTTACCGGCACCAGATGCGGGGTGAACTGGATCTGCACCGGCCGGCCGGCCAGCAGCGAGAATTCCTGGTCGAACTCGCCCAGATGGCGGTGCTTGCCGCCCTGGGAATAGCCGGCCACATCCTCGGAGCGTTCGGCGAACAGCATGTTTTCCTTGAGCGACCGCCCTGCCCCGGACACGCCGTTCTTCAGGTCGCAGATGATGTCGTCGAAGTCGATCAGCCCCGATCCGATCAGCGGCCGCAGCGCGAATTGCACGGTGGCGGCGTTGCAGCCGGTGCCGGCGACCAGCCGCGCGCCCTTGATCTGGTCGCGATAGAATTCGGTCAGGCCATAGACCGCCTGCGGCTGGACCTCGGGCGCGGCATGGTCGAGCCCGTACCATTTCCTGTATTCCGCCGGGTCGCGCAGCCGGAAATCGGCGCCCAGATCGACGATCTTCACATGGCCCGGGATCTGCCCGACCAGCGGCTGGCTGAGCCCATGCGGCAGGGCGCAGAACACCAGGTCGATGGCCGAGAAGTCGATCTCTTCCATCTTGACCAGCCCCGGCAGTTCCAGGTGGCGCAGATGCGGAAAGACCGCGTCATAGCCCTGCCCCGCCTTGCGGTCGGCCGACAGCGCCGCGACCTCGATCGAGGGATGCGTGGCGAGGATCCGCACGAGTTCGGCGCCCGTATAGCCCGAGGCGCCCAGGATGGCAGCTTTCAGCGTCATGTCGTGATCCCGAGGAAACTGGCCGCGCAGGCGCGGCGCTGGTTGTCAGGCCCGCGGGGGCCGAAAACCGGCACTAGGCCCGGGCTTCCGGCATGTCAAGCCGCCGGCCAGGTCGCAGGGCACGCCCGTTCGCACGAAAGCGCGGACCGCTTGTTGGCATTTTCTTGAGAAATTGGATAAATAATCAAGTTCAACTATCGGGAGCTGCTATATAAAAATCAGCCTTTTTGCAGGTGAGGTCGCTGACAGCGGCGCCAATGGCAGTCCCGCCGGGACTGCCATGCTCGCTTCGGTCCGTTCGAGGACACTTATCAATTTGAATACATTTATGAAAGTTGAGAAATCGGCAGGGCGCGCGAAGGACGAGGCTTCTTTTCGTGCGCAGGAATGCTGCATCTGCATCATTTTATTGCGAGACATGGCGGACGGAATCAAATATTCGGGCAGCGGCCGCCGAGGCCTTGGATAACGGAGGAACTGATGAGCGCGACACCCGAGCGCAAGGCCCGGCTGAGCCCCGGCGACATCCGCGCCCACAAGGGCATCCAGCCCGTGGTCTGCCTGACCGCCTATACCACGCCCATGGCGCAACTGGTGGACGCGCATTGCGACGTGACCCTGGTCGGCGACAGCCTGGGCATGGTGCTGCACGGCTTGCCCTCGACCCTGGGCGTGACCATGGAGATGATGATCCTGCACGGCAAGGCGGTGATGCGCGGTGCCACGCGCTCTTGCGTGGTGGTGGACATGCCCTTCGGCAGCTACGAGGAAGGCCCCGGGCAGGCGTTCCGCAATGCCGCGCGGCTGCTGGCCGAGACCGGCTGCCAGGCGGTGAAGCTCGAGGGCGGACGGCACATGGCCGAGACGGTCGGCTTCCTGGTCGCGCGCGGCATCCCGGTCATGGGCCATGTCGGGCTGACGCCGCAATCGGTCAACACGCTGGGCGGCTACAAGGTGCAGGGCCGCAGCCATCACGAGGCCGACCGCATCGCCGTCGATGCCGCGGCACTGGCCGATGCCGGCGCCTTCGCCGTGGTGCTGGAGAAGCTGCCGAGCGCGCTTGGCGCCCGCATCAGCGCCGAGATCGCGGTGCCGACCATCGGCATCGGCGCCGGGGTGGATTGCGACGGCCAGGTGCTGGTGGTCGACGACATGCTGGGGCTGTTCTCGGACTTCCGGCCGAAATTCGTCAAGCGCTATGCCGAGCTGGGCGAAGCGGCCGGGGCCGCCATCGCCGCCTACGCCGAGGAGGTGCGTGCCCGCGCCTTCCCCGGCCCCGAGCACGGCTTCGGCGAGGGCAAGCCGGAATGACCACGCCCATCATCCGGCCGCTGGCCGAGCTCAGCGCCCTGGTCCGGGGCTGGAAGGCCGCGGGCGAGACCATCGGCGTGGTGCCGACCATGGGCGCCCTGCACGAGGGGCACCTGAGCCTGGTCCGGGCCGCGAAAGCCGGCTGCGACCGGGTGATCGTGACGCTGTTCGTGAACCCGCGCCAGTTCAACAATGCCGAGGATTTCGCCAAATATCCCCGCACCGAACATGCCGATGCCGCGCTGCTGGCGCCGCTGTCGGTCGATGCGCTGTTCGTGCCGGACGCGGCCGAGATCTATCCGCCGGACCACGCCACGGTGGTCTCGGTCTCGGGCGTGACCGCGCCCCTGGAGGGCGCCTATCGGCCCGGGCATTTCGACGGCGTGGCGACGGTGGTGACGCTGCTTCTGAACATGACCGGCGCCGACCGGGCCTATTTCGGCGAGAAGGACTGGCAGCAATTGCAGCTGGTGCGCCGGCTGGTCGCCGACCTGAAGCTGCCCTGCGAGATCGTGCCCTGCCCCTGCGTGCGGGCCGAGGACGGGCTGGCCTTGTCCTCGCGCAACCAGCGGCTGGACCCCGAGGCGCGCGCCCGCGCCGCCGCCCTGCCGCAGGCGCTGTTCGCGGCCGCGCGGGTGATCGAGGCGGGCGGGCAGGTTGAGGCGGCTCTGGCCGAGGCGCGCGCCGGGCTGGACGCGGCGGGCGTCGGCCCGGTCGATTACCTGGAGCTGCGCGACGGCGAAAGCCTGGGTCCGGCCCGGCCCGGGCAACCAGCGCGGCTGCTGGTCGCGGCCTGGCTGGACGGCGTGCGGCTGATCGACAATGTCGCGGTGGCGACCGGCTGAAGCGTCGCCGGAGTATTTGGAAAACGGTGAAAATCCGGTCAGGGCATGAGGTCGAAGCGCAGCTCGGCCAGGAAGCCGGGCTGGGCGTTTTGCAGGCTGAGCGCGCCCTGGGCGGCGTCGGTGATGTCGGCGACCATGGCCAAGCCGATGCCCTGGCCCTGGCCGCTGGGATCGAGGCTGAGGCCGCGCCGGGTCAGGCTGGCAAGCTCGGCCTCGGCGACGCCGGGGCCGTCGTCGCGGATGGCGATGACGAGGCGCGGGGCTTCGGCGCGGACGGTCATCTGCACGCGGCTGCGGGCATGGCGCATGGCGTTTTCCATCAGCGCGCCCATGGCCTCGGTCAGGTCGCCCGGGTCGATGCGGGCGCGCAGCCCGGGCGCGGCGTCGAGCTGCCAGTCGAGCCGGGCGCCCGCCGGCGTACGACGCAGCACGCCGATCAGCTTGCCGGCGATCTCGGCCGGGACGGCGCCGCTGGCCGGGCCGGCGGTCTGAATCCGGGCCCGGGCCAGCTCGCGGTCGACGTGGCGGCGCATTTCGGTGGCGATGGTCTCGATGCTGCGCGCGAGCTCCGTTTCACCCCGGCCGCGCAATTGCGCGGCATCGCCCAGAAGAGCCTGGAGCGGGGTCTTGAAGCCATGCGCCAGATTGGCCGCGCGGTGGCGGGCGCGTTCCAGTTCCTGGTCGCGGGCGTCGAGCAGGCTGTCGATCTGGTTGGCGAGCGGCGTCACCTCGGTCGGCAGGTCCCGGCCCATGCGCGGCCGGGTGCCGGCAACCAGCCCCGCCACCCGGGCGCCGACCTGGGCCAGCGGGCGCAGGCCGATGGTGATCTGCACCCAGCTGGCCAGCAGAAGCGCCAGGCCCAGCAGCGACAGATAGGGCAGCAGGTCGCCCAGAAAGCCCTGTTTCGCCAGGGCGAGCCGGCTGCGGTCCTCGGCCACCACGATGCGCAGGGGCAGCGCCCCCGCGCCCTGCCCGACCGCGAGGCTTTGCTCGACCGCCAGGAGCGGCTCGCCGCGCGGGCCGGGCAGGTTCAGCACCCGGCTCTGGCCCGGCGGCAGCGGCCTGCCCTCGAGCGGCAGCGCATAGTCCCAGAGCGAGCGCGAGCGGCGCGTCTCCTCGCCCAGGCTGACCTGCCAGTAATGCCCCGAGAAGGGCTGGTCGTAGAGCGGGTCTTCCGGCGGGGCGCGCAGGCTGGCGCCGCGCGGCTCGACCATGGCGGCCAGCGCCAGCGCGCGGTTGCGCAGGTCGGCGGCGGCGACGCGGGCGACATGGCGATCGAAGAGCACCGCGAGGCCCATGCCCGACAGCGCCAGCGCCAGCGCGATGGCGAGCCCGCCCGCCAGCACCAGCCGCCAGCGTATCGAACGCATCATGCCGCCCCCGGGGCCGCGCCGCCCTCGAGGTGATAGCCGAAGCCGCGCCGGGTCGCGATCACGCCGGCGCCGAGCTTGCGGCGCAGCCGGGTGATGACGGCCTCGACGGCATTGGCCTCGCGCGCATCGTCGTCGCCGTAGAGATGTTCCAGGAGCTCGGTCGGCGGCACGGTGCGGTCGCGGTTCAGCGCCAGATAGGCGATCAGCCGGAACTCCAGCGGCGTCAGCGCCACCGGGATGCCGTCGATGGCCGCCGTCATCCGGTTCAGGTCCACGGTCAGCCGGCCGACCTGCTGGGTGGCGGTGCCGCGCCCGCCGGCGCGGCGCACCAGGGCGCGGGCACGGGCGATCAGTTCCTCCATGCGGAAGGGCTTCGGCAGGTAGTCGTCGGCGCCGGCGTCGATGCCCTCGACCCGCTCGGTCCAGCCGCCGCGCGCGGTCAGGATCAGCACCGGGCTTTCGCAGCCCTCGGCCCGCCAACGCTTCAGCACCGTCAGCCCGTCGAGACGCGGCAGGTTCAGGTCCAGCACGATCAGGTCGTAATTCTCGGTCCCGCCGCGAAACCAGGCGGTGTCGCCATCGGCCGCGCTCTCGACCCGGAAGCCCGCCGCGGTCAGCGCGCGTTCCAGATCGGCGGCGATGCGGGCGTCGTCCTCGACCACCAGGGCGCGCATCAGCCGGCGTCCTCGTCGAGGCTGATGATGCGGCCGGTGGCCGCGTCGATCTCGACCTCGATCAGCCGGCCGTCGCGCGTCACCAGTTCGACCTCGTAGATCAGCATGTCGTCGTCCTGCTCCAACTCCACATCGACCACCCGGCCGGGATGCGAATCCTGCAACCTGGCGAGCACCTCGGCAAGAGACAGGATTTCGCCGCGCGCGACCGCGTCGCGGGCGAATTCGTAATCGGGCGTCGGGCCGAATTGCGCCCGGGCGGCGACCGGCGGCAGCAACAGGACCAGAAAGAGGGCGATGAGCGGTTTCATGCCTGTCGGATAGCGTGGCGCGACTGACAGCGGCCTGACATTTTGCGACCTGGATCTTCCTGGTCGCGGTGCTGACAGAACGCTGACAGCCCGGGTCAGAGGGCTGTCAGCCAGCCTGTGGCATCAGCAGGATATTCTGATCGCGGCGCCCTTGATCGCCGCGAGCCAACCCCGGGCCATCGACGCGCGCAACGCGCCCGCCCGCAACCTGAAAGGACCATGATCATGGTACGCAAGACCGGAACGAATTTCGCCGATGTGCTGCAGGGCACCAACCTGGCCGATTGGCTGTCGGGACTGAACGGCAATGACCGGGTCTACGGGTTTGGCGGCCAGGACAGCCTGTATGGCGGCGGCGGCAACGACAGCCTTTGGGGCGGCGACGGCAATGATTCCATCGCCGGCGGCGACGGCCATGACGACCTGTTCGGCGGCAACGGCTTCGATTCGCTGTGGGGTGGCACCGGCAATGACGAGTTGGAAGGCGGGCACGGCAATGATTCGCTCTGGGGCGGTGTCGGCAATGACGAGCTGGACGGCGGCCACGGCGCGGATCGGCTGTTCGGCGGCCTCGGCAATGACGATCTCGAGGGCGGCCATGGCAATGACACGCTGCATGGCGAGGCCGGCAATGACGAGATGGACGGCGATGCCGGCAACGACATCCTCTATGGCGGCGCCGGCCGGGACACGCTGGACGGCGGGCGCGGCAATGACGTGCTGCGGGGCGGCGCCGAAGCCGATGTCTTCGAATTCGAACGCGGCCAGGGCACCGACGTGATCGGCGACTTCCAGAACGGCGTCGACCGGCTCGACTTCGACGATTTCAGCCGCGCCCAGGTGCAGCAGGTCATCAACGGCGCCCGCCAGGTCGGCGACGACCTGGTGCTGCAGCTGTCGGCCGATACCACGGTCACGATCCGCGACATGGACCGGGCGCAGCTCGACATGGGCGACTTCACGTTCTGATCCCCTGCCCCGCCGCGCCTTCATGGCGCGCGCGGGGCTTGTCAAGCGGCCTTGCCGGGTCGATAAGCCGGGTTTCCCAGCCGCCGGAGTCGCCGCTTGTCTACCCGTCCCCTCACCTCGGTCTCCGGCATGGTCGATGCCGGGCTGGTCGATGCGGCCGAGGCCGGGGTGCTGGAGCAGGTCGCGACCGGCTTTCGCATCCGCGTGACGCCGGCCATGCGCCAGGCCGCGGCCGCCCCCGGGGTGGCCGCGCAATTCGTGCCCGATGCCCGCGAATTGCTGGTGCGCCCCGAGGAGCTGGTCGACCCGATCGGCGATGCGGCGCACAGCCCCGCCCCCGGTCTGACGCATCGCTATCCGGACCGCGTCATCCTGCACATCACCAGGACCTGCGAGGTCTATTGCCGCTTCTGCTTCCGCCGCGAGGTGGTGGGCGAGGATGGCAGCCTGCCCGAATCCGACCTGGCCGCGGCGCTGGATTACATCGCGGCGGTGCCGGCGATCCGCGAGGTCGTCCTGACCGGCGGCGATCCGATGGTGCTGTCGGCGCGGCGGATCGCGGCGCTGCTGGCGCGGCTGGACGCGATCCCGCATCTCGACCTGGTGCGCTTTCATACCCGGGTGCCGGTGGTGGCGCCGCAGAGGATCGACGAGGCCATGCTGGCGGCGCTGCGCCCCGGGCGGCTGGCGGTCTGGGTGGTGATCCACACCAACCATGCGGCGGAACTGACCGACGCGGCACGGGCCGCCCTGGCGCGGCTGGCCGATGCCGGGCTGCCGCTGCTGTCGCAGACGGTGCTGTTGCGCGGGGTGAACGCCGATCCCGCGGCGCTGGAGGAGCTGTTCCGGGCGCTGCTGCGGAACCGGGTCAAGCCCTATTACCTGCATCACTGCGACCTGGCGCGCGGCACCGGGCATTTCCGCACCAGCATCGCCGAGGGGCTGGCGATCATGGCGGGCTTGCGCGGCCGGATCTCGGGCACGGCGCTGCCGCGCTATGTGCTGGACCTGCCGGGCGGACATGGCAAGGTCGGGCTGGAATCGGGCGATGCGGTGGCCGCTGGCGGCGGCCGCTGGCGCATCCGCGACTGGCGCGGAAACTGGCACGATTATTGCGATCCGCAGGCTTGAGGACCGGGGGCGCTTCGCCCCCCGGACCCCCCGAGGGTATTTCCAGAACAAAGAAGCCTGGCGCGGAGCGTTCGGCCCCGCCCTGGGCAAGATCAGGCCGTGGCGGCGCGCAGCGCCTGGCGGCGGGCGACGCGCTGGCGGATCGCCTCGATATCGGTCACCGGGGTCGCGGCGAAAAGCTCGCGGGTATAGGGATGCGAGGGCGCGGCGAAGACCGCCTCGCGCGTGCCCTGCTCGACCGCCTCGCCCTTGTGCATGACCAGAACGTCGTCGGCGATGTAGCGCACCACCGACAGGTCGTGGCTGATGAAGACATAGGCCAGGTCGAATTCGTCCTGGAGATCAGCCAGCAGGTTCAGCACCTGCGCCTGCACCGACAGGTCCAGCGCCGAGACCGGCTCGTCCAGCACCAAGAGCGTCGGGTTCAGCATCAGGGCCCGGGCGATGGCGATGCGCTGGCGCTGGCCGCCCGAGAACATATGCGGATAGCGGTTGAAATGCTCGGCCGGCAGCCCGACCTTGACCAGCATTTCCTCGGCCCGGCGGCGGCGCTCGGCGGCGGGGGTGTCGGTGTTCAGCAACAGCGGCTCCATCAGCACGTCACCGATCTTCTGGCGCGGGTTCAGCGAGCCATAGGGGTTCTGGAACACCATCTGCACCTTCGAGCGCATCTCACGCGTCAGGCCCTTGGTGATGTCGACCGGCTTGCCTTCGATCAGCAACTCGCCCTCGGTCGCGGGGTCGATCAGCGCGACGATGCGCGCCAGCGTCGACTTGCCCGAGCCGGATTCGCCGACGATGGCCAGGGTCTTGCCGCGATCGACCGAGAAGCTGATGCCCTTGACCGCGCGCACCTCGCGCGCCCGGCGGGTCAGCGAGCCGGGGACGTGATAGTCGCGGATGATATTCTTGCCCTCAACCACGCTCATTTCGCGGCCTCCTCGAGGAACGAGCCCACGGTGGGCAGGCGGTCGCCGGTGGCGTTTTCCGGCAGGGCCGAGAGCAGCGCCCGGGTATAGGGGTGTTTCGGCGCCTCGAACAGCGACAGCACGTCGGCCTCTTCCATCTTCCTGCCCTTGTATTGCACCTGCACCCGGTCGGCGGTTTCCGCGACCACGCCCATGTCATGGGTGATCAGGATCAGCGCCATGCCGGTCTTTTCCTGGAGATCCATCAGCAGGTCCAGGATCTGCTTCTGGATGGTCACGTCCAGCGCCGTCGTCGGCTCGTCCGCGATCAGCAGGCGCGGATTGGTGGCGATGGCTATGGCGATCATCACCCGCTGGCATTGGCCGCCCGACATCTGGTGCGGATAGCTCTTCAGCTTCTCTTCGGGGTCGGGGATGCCGACCTGGCGGAACAGGTCCAGCGCGCGAACGCGGGCGGCGCGTTTCGACATGCCGGCGTTGAAGCGCAGCACCTCCTCGATCTGGTAGCCGGTGGTGAAGCTGGGGTTCAGCGAGGCGATGGGTTCCTGGAAGATCATGGTGATCTCGCGCCCGATGACACGGCGGCGCTGGCGCGGGGTCATCCTGAGCAGGTCCTTGCCGTCGAAGCTCATCTCATCGGCAGTCACCACGGCGGTATCGGGCAGCAGGCCCATCGCCGCCAGCATCGAGACCGACTTGCCCGAGCCGGACTCGCCCACGATGGCCAGCACCTCGCCCTTGTCCACGGTCACGTCGATGCCGTCCACGGCGGTGAAGCTGCCGGTCGAGGTGGCGAAGCGCACGGTCAGGTTGCGGATTTTCAGCAAGGCCATGGCTCAGCTCCGCTTCAGTTTCGGGTCGAGCGCGTCGCGCAGACCGTCGCCCATCAGGTTGATCGCCAGCACCGAGACCAGGATGGCGAGGCCGGGGAAGGTGACGACCCACCAGGCGCGCAGGATGAACTCGCGTGCCTCGGCCAGCATGGTGCCCCATTCCGAGGCCGGCGGCTGCGCGCCCATGCCGAGGAAACCCAGCGCCGCGCTGTCGAGCACCGCCGAGCTGAACGAAAGCGTTGCCTGCACGATCAGCGGCGCCAGGCAGTTCGGCAGGATGGTCTTGAACATCAGCCGCAGGTTCGAGGCCCCGGCCACCTTGGCGGCGGCGACATATTCGCGCGCCTTCTCGCCCATCACCGCGGCGCGGGTCAGGCGGGCGAAATGCGGCTGGTAGACGATGGCGATGGCGATCATCGCATTGGTCAGGCCCGGGCCCAGGATGGCGACCAGCACCAGCGCCAGAAGCAGCGAGGGGAAGGCCAGCACCACGTCCATCACCCGCATGATGACGCTGTCGACCCAGCCGCCGTAGAAGCCGGCGATCAGCCCGATGATGATGCCGCCGGTCAGCGCGATGGCGACGACGACGATGCCGATGAACAGCGAATATTGCGCGCCGTAGATCAGCCGCGACAGCATGTCCCGGCCGACGGCGTCGGTGCCCAGCAGGAAACCGGCCCGGCCGCCCTCCTGCCAGACCGGCGGCACCAGCAGCGCGTCGCGGTACTGCTGCGTCGGATCGTGCGGCGCCAGCAGCGGCGCCAGGAACGCGGTCAGCACCAGAGCCACGAAGACCACGAGCCCGATCACCGCACCCCGGTTCTGACTGAAATAGAACCAGAATTCCTTGATCTGCCGGCGCCGGATGGCCGCATCCGAGAGTTTCACGGTGGTATCGGTCATTTGTGCCGGATCCTCGGGTTGATGAGACCATAGGTCAGGTCGACGATCAGGTTCACGATCATCACGATGGCGGCGATCAGCAAGAGGCCGGATTGCACGACCGGATAGTCGCGGCGCGAGATCGAGTCGATCATCCACTTGCCGATGCCGGGCCAGGAAAAGATCGTCTCGGTCAGGATGGCGCCGGCCAGCAGCACGCCGATCTGCAAGCCGATGGTGGTGATGACCGGGATCATCGCATTGCGCAGCGCATGCACGCCGATGACGCGGCGGGGCGACAGGCCCTTGGCGCGGGCGGTGCGGACGTAGTCCTCGCCCATCACCTCCAGCATGGCGGAACGGGTCTGGCGCGCGATCACCGCCAGCGGGATCGTCGCCAGCACCACCGCGGGCAGGATCAGGTGGCTCAGCGCCGATCTGAACGCGCCCGCCTGCCCCGAGATCAGGCTGTCGATCAGCATGAAGCCGGTCACCGGCGGGAAGAAATACATCAGGCTGATGCGGCCCGAGACCGGGGTCCATTGCAGGATGCCGGAAAACAGGATGATGAGCAGCAGCCCCCACCAGAAGATCGGCATGGAAAACCCGACCAGCGCCCCGGTCATCGAGATCTGGTCGAACCAGCTGCCGCGCTTGATCGCGGCGATGACGCCGACCGGCACGCCGATCACGGTGGCGATGATGATGGCGACCAGGCCCAGTTCGACCGTGGCCGGGAACAGGGTCAGGAATTCGGCCAGCACCGGCTTTTTCGTCACCAGCGAATTGCCGAGGTCGCCCTGCAGCAGATTGCCGAGGTAATGCAGATATTGCTGCCAGATCGGCTTGTCATAGCCGAGCTGCGCCGCGATCTGGGCGTAGCGCTCGGCCGAGACGCCGCGTTCGCCGGCCATCAGCAGCACGGGATCGCCGGGCAGCAGGCGGATGAACCCGAAAGCCACCAGCGTGATCCCGAGCATGGTCGGGATCAGGTAAAGCAGTTTGGTGAGGATGAATCTCAGCATCGAACCCTGATCCAAAAGGGCCGTGCGGGGCACGTCCCCGCACGGCCGCTGTCATGATCGCCGAAGATTATTCGGTCAGATCGACGTTTTCGAAAGTGTAGTCGCCCAGCGGCGATTGCACGAAGCCGGTGACTTCCTTGCGCATCGGCACATATTGCGTCGAATGCGCCAGCGTGGCCCAGGGCTCGTCCTTCTTGAAGATGACCTGCGCCTCTTCATAGAGCTTGACCCGCTCGTCGTGGTCGCTGGTGGCCTTGGCCTTGGCGATCACGTCCGAGAACTCCTGGTTGCACCAGAAGGCGCGGTTGGCGCCGCCGTCCTGGGCCGCGGCGCAGCTCAGCAGCACCGACAGGAAGTTGTCCGGGTCGCCGTTGTCGCCGGTCCAGCCCAGGATCACCGCGCCCTTGCGGCCGGGCTCCATCGACTTCTTCAGGTATTCGCCCCATTCGTAGCTGACGATGTCGACCTTGACGCCGACCTTGGCGAAATCGCTCTGGATCAGCTCGGCGGCGCGGCGGGCGTTGGGCATATAGGGGCGCTGCACCGGCATGGCCCAGACTTCCATCGACAGATCCTTGACGCCGGCGGCCTCCAGCGCGGCCTTGGCGGCCTCGGGGTCGTATTTGTCGGCCTCGATGGCGTCGTTATAGCCCCACATGGTCGGCGGGATCGGGTTCTTGGCGATTTCCGCGTCGCCCTGATAGACGGCATCGACCAGCGCCTTCTTGTCGATGGCCATGTTCAGCGCCTTGCGCACCTCGGGCTTGTCGAAGGGCGCGACGGTGGTGTTATAGGCCAGGTAGCCGACGTTCAGCCCGGCCTGCTCGTCCAGCTTCAGGTTCGGATCGGCCTTGATGTCGGCGATGTCGGCGGGCGAGGGATAGGGCATCAGGTGGCATTCGCCGGCCTTCAGCTTCTGCAGCCGCACCGAGGCGTCGGGGGTAATGGCAAAGACCAGGTCGTCGATCTTGGGCGCCTCGCCCCAGTAATCGGCGTTCTTCTGGTAACGGATCACCGCGTCCTTCTGATAGGCCACGAACTTGAACGGGCCGGTGCCGATCGGCGCGTTGTTCAGGTCCTCGCGCGTGCCGGCTTTTTCCAGCGTGTCGGCATATTCCTTGCTGACGATCGAGACGAAGGGCATGGCGACGTTGGCCAGGAACGGCGCCTCGGGGTGGTTCAGGGTGAACTTCACCGTATTGTCGTCCACCTTCTCGATGGACTTGATCAGCTTGTCCATCTCCATCGAGGAATAATATTCGTAGGTGATGCCCGAGATGTATTCGTGCCAGGGATTGTCGGCGCTGGCCTGGCGCTCGAAGGTGAAGATCACGTCATCGGCGTTGAAGTCGCGCGAGGGGGTGAACTTGTCGTTCGAATGGAACTTGACGCCCTTGCGCAGGTGGAAGGTATAGGTCAGCCCGTCCTCGCTGACATCCCAGCTTTCGGCCAGCGCCGGCTCGATTTCCGTGGTGCCGGGCTTGAACTGCACCAGGCGGTTGTAGACCGCGTGACCCGAGGCGTCGAAGGTCGTGCCCGCGGTATAGGGGGCGGGGTCGAAGCCTTCGGGCGAGCCCTCGGAGCAATAGACGAAGGTCTTGGCGCTCAAGGGCGTCGCCGCGACCAGCGCCAGCGCGGATGCCGCGAGGAAACGGGTGGAGAAGAACGACATATTGCCTCCCATGTCTGGACTTATTTTGCACTGTCCCTGATGCAAACGAATCTGCCTGACAGGTCAAGTGCTTTGCCGGGATTTATCGTCGTTCTGCTGGAATGACGCGACGAAACGCCGAAAACCGCGTCAAGTTTCCGGCGTTTTGCCTGCTTGGCGCCCCGGCCGGCAGGCCGGCCGCGGTGCCCGAACCGCGCGTACCGGCGCCGCTCAGGCGTTGTCGCGCTGCCAGATCCAGTCGTGGTCGGGATGATTCTCATAGCGCCACTTGCGGATCGGCCCGGCCATGACATTGAGGTAATACATCTCGTAGCCATAGGGCACGCCGCAAGGATGATGGCCGCGCGGCACCAGCACCACGTCGTGATCGGCGACCGCCATGGTCTCGTCCAGGCTGCCGTCCTCGGTAAAGACGCGCTGGATGCCATAGCCCTGGGCCGGGTTCAGCCGGTGGTAATAGGTCTCCTCGAGATAGGTCATCCGGGGAAAGTCATCCTCATCATGGCGATGCGGCGGATAGCTCGACCAGTTTCCAGCCGGGGTGAAGACTTCGGTGACCAGCAGGCTGTCGCAGAAATCCTCGTTTTCCATGGCGATGTTGTTGATGAAGCGGGTGTTCGCGCCCTGGCCGCGCTGGGTCAGCGCGATGCCCTCGGGCCCGATGCGACGGGCGGCATGGCCGCCCTTGCCGGGCGCGCGGCAGACCGCCAGCGTCAGCGGTGTCGTAGCCTCGGCCCGCCAGTCGCTGCCGTCGGGCAGATAGAGGCAATGCGGCGGCGTCTTTTCGAAGACGTCGAGCCGCTGGCCCAGTTCGCCCCAGTCGCGGCCGGCGGCGGTGATGCGGGCGCGCCCCTCGACGATGACCAGGATCGCCTCGTCGCCCCCAAGGCTGCCCGAGGCGGACTCGCCCGGCCCGAGCCGCCACAGGTCGAAGCCGACATAGGACCAGCCGGCGTTTTCCGGGGTGACGTGATGGACCAGGCCGGTCTGGCCGTCCGGCTTGCGCAGCAGTTTCATGGCTCCTCCTTGCGGATGATGAACAGCGCCACGACCAGGTAGACCCCCGCCGCCCCGAACAGGATGGCCCAGAACATATTGCCCGAGGCCAGCTCCACCCCCGCCCAGAGAAGCGGCAGGAGCGCGCAGAGGACACGGACCCAGAGGCGGCGGAAGAACGGGTGTTGGGGATCGACCAGCATGGCGGCAGGTTAGTGCAGACCGGCGGCCTGCGCCATGTCCTTCAGCGCCTTCAGGCCCATGGACTGATAGGCGAGCGGGTTGCGGACCTCGGGGTCCTGCTCGGCCTCGATGACCAGCCAGCCGTCATAGCCCGCGCCGGCCAGGATCTTCAGCAGCGGCGTGAAGTCGATGGCGCCCTCGGGATCGCCCGGCACGGTAAAGGCCCCGGCCAGCACGCCCTGGAGAAAGGACAGGTTCTCGGCCCGCACCCGCGCGGTCACGGCCGGCCGGATGTTCTTGGCGTGGAAATGCGCGACGCGGCCGACATGGCGCGCCAGCACCTCCTCGGGGTTGCCGCCGCCAAAGGTGCAATGCCCGCTGTCGAACAGCAGATGCGTGGCCGGGCCGGTGGCGGCCATGAAGGCGTCGATCTCCTCGGGCGTCTCGACCACGGTGCCCATGTGGTGGTGATAGGCCAGCGTGATGCCCTGCTCCGCCAGATAGGCGGCGAATGCCTCCATCCTGGCGCCGAACTCCGCCATCTCGGCCGGGGTCAGCCGGGGCCGGTCGTTCACCGCCACGTCGGGGCTGCCATGCACGGTGTTCGAGCATTCGCAGGCGATGCAGACCGTGCAGCCATTGGCCTTCAGCTTGGCCAGGTGCCCCTGCACGGCGGCGATCTCCTCCTCGACCGAGCGGGTCAGCAGCGCCGTCGAATACCAGCCCGAGACGAAGGCCAGCCCATAGCGGCCCAGAAGCGCCTTCAGCGCCTGCGGATCCTCGGGCCAGCGGTGGCCGTTCTCGATGCCGTCGAAGCCGATCACCTCGCCCGCCTCGTGCAGGATCTGTTCGGTCGGGATATGGGCGCCGATCGACGGGTCGTCGTCATTGGCCCAGGCGATGGGATTGGTGCCATAGCGGATCATTCTGTCAGTCCTTCAATTGACGGTTGCCTGTTTGCGGGCGTTTTCGATGTATCTGGCATAGGCTGTGCGCAGCCGGTCGGTGTCGCCGACCTCGGGCACGGCGACATCCCACCAATGGCCGGCGCCGGTCAGCCCGTCGCCGGGGCCGGGGGCGGCGGTGGTGTCGATGACGATGACCGTGGGGATGTCGCGGGACCGGGCGGCGGCGATCTCGGCCTCCAGAGCGGCGATGCTGCCGGCCTTGACGGCATGGGCGCCCATGGATGCGGCATGGGCGACATAGTCGATCTGCGGCTGCGCCTCGACGGCGCAATCGGCATACATGTTGTTGAAGGCCGCGCCGCCGGTGCCGGCCTGCAGGCGGTTGATGCAGCCATAGCCGCGGTTGTCGGTCAGCACCACGGTGAAGGGCACGCGCCGCATCACCGCCGTTGCCAGCTCGCTGTTGGCCATCATGTAGCTGCCGTCGCCGACGAAGCAGATCACCTCGCGCTCCGGCCGCGCCAGCTTCAACCCCAGCGCGCCGGCGATCTCGTAGCCCATGCAGGAATAGCCGTATTCCATGTGATAGCCGCCCTGCGCCGGCTGCCAGAGCAGCTTCAGCGCGCCCGGCATGGTGCCCGCCGCGCACATGGCGATGGCCTCGGGGGCGGCGCGCTGTACGGCGCCGATCACCTGCGCGTCGGTCGGCAGCGCATTGCCCTCGGCCGGGGCGGCGCAATGCGCATCGACCGCCGCCAGCCATTCGGCCCGCGCCGCGCCGTCGAAAGTGGCGTAGTGATCGCCCAGGGCCGCCGTCAGCCGCTCCAGCGCCACCCGGGCATCGGCGACCAGGCTCACCGCACCATGCTTGGCCGCGTCGTAGCCCTGTACGTTGATCGACACCAGCCGGCCCGAGAACAGCGTGCGCGAGCCGGTGGTGAAATCCTGCAAGCGCGTGCCGACGCCGATCACCAGGTCGGCTGCGGCAAGCGCGGCATTCGCCGCCGCCGAGCCGTCGACGCCCGAGGCGCCCAGGTTCAGCGCATGCGACTGCGCCAGGGCCGACTTGCCGGCCTGGGTCTCGGCCACCGGAATACCGTGACGGCTGGCGAATTCCGCCAGCGCCGCCTCGGCCCCGGAATAGATCACCCCGCCGCCGGCGACGATCACCGGCGCCTTCGCCGCCCGGATCAGCGCCGCCACCTCGGCGAGTTCGGCCGCATCGGGCTCGGGCCGGCGGATCTTCCAGACCCGCTCGGCAAAGAAGGCCTCGGGCCAGTCGAACGCCTCGGCCTGCACGTCCTGGCAGAAGGCCAGGCAGACCGGCCCGCAATCGGCCGGATCGGTCATGACCCGCAGCGCGCGCGGCAGCGCGCTCAGCAACTGCTCGGGACGCTGGATGCGGTCGAAATAGCGCACCACCGGGCGGAAGCAGTCATTGGCCGAGACGGTGCCGTCGCCGAAATCCTCGACCTGCTGCAACACCGGGTCGGGCCGGCGGCTGGCGAAGACGTCGCCGGCGATGAACAGCACCGGCAGCCGGTTCACATGCGCCAGCGCCGCCGCTGTCACCATGTTGGTGGCCCCCGGCCCGATGGAGCTGGTCACCGCCTGCGCCCGCCGGCGCGCCTTGCCCTTGGCATAGGCGATGGCGGCATGGGCCATGGTCTGCTCGTTCTGGCCGCGCCAGGTCGGAAAGGCGGTGCCGATGCCGTGCAGCGCCTCGCCGATCCCGGCGACGTTGCCATGGCCGAAGATGGCCCAACAGCCCTCGACGAAGCGCTCGCCCTCTTCCGTCATCTGCACCGAGAGCCAGCGCACCATCGCCTGCGCCGCCGTCAAACGCACCGTTCCGCTCATCTCGCACCTTCCCGGGTCCACGCCCGTGCTTTCTCTTTTGTGTCCAAATATCCCGGGGGGACGTCCGGCAGACCCCGTCGAGGGGTCTGACGGACGTGGGGGGCAGAGCCCCCCGGCCCCGCCTCGCCGCTCGCGCCCACCGCTCAGGCCGCGGCCAGCGCCTTTTCCCGCGCCTGGTCCCAGACCGCGCAAAGTCTCTGGTAGCGGTCGGCCATCTCGGCCACGGCAACCTCGTCGCCGACCTCGCCCGTCAGCCATTGTCGCGCGACCGTGCCGAAGATCGTGCGGCCGACGGCAAAGCCCTTGACCAGGTCGAAACCGGCGGCGATCTGGAAGCTGGCGCGCAACTCCTCTTCGGGCGCGTCCAGTCCCAGCACCACGATGCCGCGGGTGTGGCGGTCGTTCTCCTCGATGGCGGCGATGGCATTGGCCCAGGCGGCCCGGGTCTGCATCGGCTCCAGCTTCCACCAGTCGGGATAGACGCCGATGGCATAGAACTGCCGGATCAGGCTCGCCGTGGTGTCGTCATCGACCGGCCCGACCTTCGAGGGGATCACCTCCAGCAGGAACTCCAGCCCATTGCGGCGGGCGGCCGCGAACAGCCGCTTGACCGTCGCTTCCTGGTCGGCGCGCGTTTCGGCACCGTCCCCGGGATGGCAGAAGCACAGCACCTTGACCACGTTCTCGCGCGCCCATTCGGCCAGCGCGCCGCAATCCGGGCCCAGTTCCGGCTCCAGTTCCAGCGGCCGCGAGCCCGGCCATTCGCAGGGCCGCCCGATCCACAGCCCCGTCCCCGAGGCCGCATGCAGCGCCCGCCGGCCGATGCGGTTGTCGCACAGGATGCCATGGCCGGGCTGGCCGTCGGCGATCTTCAGCGCCGCCTGCAGGCACAGTTCCTTGAAGGCGCCGCCCTTTTCCGGCGTGTAGCCCGGCATCTCCTCGAGCTGGAGGCGATGGTCGAAGGCAAAGACCCGCATGCTGGACCAGTCGCCGCCCATCCGGCCCTGGCGGTTGGTGGCCCAGTGGATCTGCTCCAGCTCGGCATCGTTCCTCAGGTCCGGCCGCAGCACGCCGCGGCCGAGGAAGAATTCCAGCTCCGCCAGCGAGGGATAGGCCGGCGTGCAACCGTGGCGCGAGACCGCGAAGGCGCCGCAGGCATTGGCGTATTCCAGCGCCCTGGGCCAGTCCTCGCCGTCGAGCCAGCCCTTCAGCAACCCCGAGAAGAACCCATCGCCCGCGCCCAGCACGTTGAACACCTCGATCGGAAAGCCCGGCCCGGTCTCGCCCGCATCGAGGTTGTCCGGAATCGCGCCCTGGAAGGCCACGGCCCCCGCCGCGCCGCGCTTGCAGATCAGCGTGGCCCCCGAGACCGCACGCACCGCGCGCAGCGCCGCGATGGTGTCGGTCGAGCCGCCGGCGATGTGGAATTCCTCCTCGGTGCCGACGATCAGGTCGAAGAGATGCAGCGTCGATTGCAGCTTGGCGGTGACCGCGGCGCTTTCCACGAAGCGGCTCTCGCCCGCGCCATGCCCGGCCACGCCCCAGAGGTTCGGGCGATAGTCGATGTCGAGCGCCGTTTTCGCCCCGTGCTTCCGCGCCAGCTTCAGCGCCTTCAGCACCGCCGCCTCGGTGCGCGGATGGCTCAGATGCGTGCCGGTCGCCAGCACCGAGCGCGCCTCGGCGATGAAGCCCTCGTCGATGTCGGCCTCGGACAGCGCCATGTCGGCGCAGTTCTCGCGATAGAAGATCAGCGGGAAGCTGTCCTCGTCGCGGATGCCCAAGAGCACTAGCGCCGTCAGCCGCTCGGGGTCGGTGGCGACGCCGCGCACATCGACGCCCTCGCGGACCAGCTGCTCGCGGATGAAGCGGCCCATATGCTCGTCGCCGACCCGGGTGATCACCGCCGAGCGCAGCCCCAACCGGGCCGTGCCGCAGGCGATATTGGTGGGCGAGCCGCCGATATACTTGGCGAACGACCCCATGTCCTCCAGCCGGCCGCCAATCTGCTGGCCATAGAGATCGACCGACGAACGGCCGATCATGATGACGTCAAGGGATTTCATGGCGCTATGCCTCGGCGGTTTCGACACCGGCGCGCAGCAGCTCCATGCTGGCGCGCAGCGCGGCCTCGATGTCGCCCAACGCATGGACTTCGGGTGCGAAGGGCTCGAAGCTGACCGGGCCGTCATAGCCGTCGGCGATCAGCGCGCGCAGCTGCGCCAGGTTCTGCAGCCGGTCGGCACCGTCCACCAGCACGCGATGCGCGTCGAGCATCCCGGCCACTGGCAGGCCTGGGTCGGTCACGCCCGAGACATGCACCAACGCGGTGCGGCGCGGATAGACCTGGGTCTCGTCGGCCAGATGGTGGTGGAAGGTGTCATGCAGCAGGCCGAAGCGGTCGAAGCCGCCGGCCTCGGTGATCGCGGCGATGGCCTCGGCCTTGCGGCGCAGCGAGCTTTGCGGAAAGCCCAGCGGCTCGACCAGGCCGCGCAGGCCGCGCGCGGCCAGGATCGCGCCCAGCCGGTCCAGCGCCTCGACCGTCGCCGAATGGGCGATGGCGCTGCCGTCGTTCAGCGGGCACAGCACCAGCGCCTGCGCCCCGGCGCCCGCGGCGAAATCCGCCAGTCGCTCGGCGCGCGCGGCCAGGTCGGACGACCACTGGTTGAAAGGGTAAAGCGCGTTGACCGACAGGATGGTCTGGCCGGCGTCGCGGGCCATGCGGGCGACCTCGGCCGGGGGCTGGCCGGTCACGTCGGGCAGGTCGTTGCGAATCTCGACCTCATGGCAGCCGAGCCGGCCGGCCAGCGCCAGGAAATCGGCGAGCGGCAGGCGCGGGGCGACGATATGGTTCAGGGCGAAACGCATGGGCACACCTCAGTTGTAAAGCGCGGGGCGGGCGGGCAGCGCGATATCGACCGCCTGCCCTTCGGTTTCCTGCGCGGCCACGCAGGCATCGGCGGTGACGGCGGCGACATAGCCGTCCCAGGCGGTCGGCCCGGCGGCGGTGCCGGCGGCGGCCGCCTTGACGAAATCGGCCAGTTCGACGTCGTAGCTGTCGATGAAGCGGTCCTTCCAGTCCATCAGGATCGGATTGCCCAGGACCGCGCCGGATCGGGTCTGGATCGACATCGGCTCGGGCAGCCTGGCGATGCCGTCCTCGCCCACGATCTCGCATTGGATGTCATAGCCGTAATGGCAGTTCACGAAGACCTCGACGTCGATCACCACGCCCTTGGCGGTTTCCAGCACCACCACCTGCGGATCGCGCAGCTTTTCATGGGCGCGGGGCGACTTGCGCGGGAAGAACACCCGGGCGCTGACATAATCGTCGTCCAGAAGCCAGCGCAGCACGTCGATTTCATGGATCAGCGTGTCGTGGATCGCCATCGGGGTCAGGTAGCTGTCGCCGACGCGCGGGTTGCGATGCGCGGCATGGACCATCAGCGGCGCGCCGGTGACCTCGGCCACGGCGCGCTTCAGCGCCACATAGCCCGGGTCGTAGCGGCGCATGAAGCCGACCTGCACCAGCCGCTTGCCGGCGGCCTCTTCGGCCTCGACGATGCGGCGGGCGCCCTCGGCGGTGGTGGCCAGCGGCTTTTCGCAGAAGCAGGGCTTGCCGGCAGCGATGGCGGCCAGGACATATTCCTCATGCGTCTGGCCCCAGGAGCAGACCAGCACCGCATCGACGCCGGGGTCGGCTATCAGCGCATGGGCATCGTCGAAAATCCGCGCCTCGGGGGCGAAATCGCGCTGGCAGCTTTCGGCATTGGCGCGGTTCACGTCGTTCAGCGCCACGACCCTGGCGCCGGCCAGCACCTGGTTGATGCGCCGCGTGTGGTCCTGGCCGATGGCGCCGGTGCCGATGACTCCGATGTTCACTGTCATTTCTTTCCCCAGTATTGGTCGATGTAGCGCTGCATTTCGTTGCGCATGAAGGTTCCGGATTGGTCCGCCTTGTCCTCCCACGCGAAGACGCAGGCGGTCATGATGCCGTCGAAGCCGATCTCGTGGAGCGTGCCGAAGAAATCGTCCCAGGGCACTTCGCCCTGGCCGATGTTCAGGTGCTGGTGCACGCGCGCCTGGGTGCCGGGCGGGTTCAGGATATAGCGCAGGCCCGAGCTGGCCTTGTGGTTGAAGGTGTCGCCGACATGGACATGCGCCAGCACATCGGCGCTTTCGCGCAGCATCGCCTTGGTATCGTCGCCGAAATAGAAGGTATGCGGCGCGCAATAGAGGAACTTCACCGCCTTGCTGTTCACCGTGCGGATGATGTCGAGCGCCGGCTGCAGCGTCTCGCACCAGTCCTCGGGATGCGGCTCGACGTTCAGCTGGATGCCCTCGCGTTCCAGGATCGGCACCAGCTCTTCGATGCTGCGCCACCAGGCATCCTCGCAGGCCTCGATCATGCTGCCGGTGTGGCAGCAATAGCAGCTGCCCTTGTCGGGATGCGGGCCGCGGCCGAATTCGCTGTTCATCGTGTCCACGCCCAGCTCGACGGCGATTTCGATGGCGCGCTTCCAGTGCTTGACGGCAGCCTGGCGCTCGGCCTCGTCATTGCTGGCCCAGCGATACATCGGCAACAGGCTGGCGATGCCCACCTCGGCGTCGCGCAGTGCCTGCTTCAGCGCCTTGATGCGGTCCGGAAAGACGCGCGGCGCCTTGAACCATTCCAGGAAATCGCCGCGCGGGCTGAGCTCGATCCAGTCATAGCCGAGTTCCTTGACCTTGGCGGGGATCTGCTCCAGCGGCAGATGGCGGTGCATAAAGGGGTCGATGGCAATTTTCATGGTGGCCTTTACAGGTTGACGGCCTGGCCGGTCTCGGCCGAGCGGGCCATGCCGTGGATGATGCGTTCGATGGTCAGCCCGGCGGTGAAATCGGGCCAGGCGGGGGTGGCGGTCTCGATGGCCTCGCGCAGCATCTGCGCCTCGACCACCTTCTGTTCGTTGAAGCCGAAATTATGCCCCGGTGCCGGGCAGAAGGCGGCGAAGCCGGGCTGCGCCGGGCCGGTCAGGATGCGGCGGAAGCCGTCCGCCTGCGCCGCACCGGGCTGATAGAGCCAGAGCTCGTTCATCCGCTCCTGGTCGAAGCGCAGCGTGCCCTCGCTGCCCTGCACCTCCCAGGCCAGGTGGCAGCGATAGCCGCGCGCCACCCGCGAGCAGGAGAACTCGCCCGAGGCGCCGGAGGCGAAGCGGATCAGCGCCTGGGCCTGGTCCTCGTTCTCGACCGCCGCCGTGCCGTCCTGGTGCGGACGGGTGGCGATCACGGTATCGGCCTGCGCATAGAGCCGGGCGACCGGGCCCATCAGCGCCAGCATGGCCGAGACGAGGTGGCAGCCCAGATCGCCAAGCGCGCCGAGGCCGCCGTCCTTGCGGGTCAGCCGCCAGCTCCAGGGCAAGCCGGGGTCGGCCATGTAATCCTCGTCATAGATGCCGCGAAAGTGGATCGGCCGGCCGATGGCGCCTTGCGCCACCAGGTCCACGGCGGCGCGGAAGGCGGGCGAGCGGGTGTAGTTGTAGCCCAGCATCGTCACCCGCCCCGAGGCCGCGGCGGCGGCCTGCATGGCCTCGGCATCAGCAAGCGTCAGCGCCATCGGCTTTTCCAGCCAGACATGCTTGCCGGCCGCCAGCGCCGCCTCGGCCATCTCGCGATGCAGGCCGTTCGGCGTGGTGATGGACACCACATCCACCGCCGGGTCCGCGACCGCCGCCCTCCAGTCGCCGCTGGCGCGGGCAAAGCCCCATGACGCGGCCAGAGCCTCGGCCTTGTCGGCAGGCGTGTCGGCCAGGATCTCGAGCCGGGGCGGCAGGCCGCCGAAGGCGGTCGCCAGGTTGCGCCAGGCCATGGCATGGCATTTGCCCATGAAGCCGGTGCCGATCAGCGCGACACCCAGGGAAGCGCGGGTCATGGTTCAGACCTTCTTGCGCTTCTTCTGGCGATAGACATCGGCCACCACGGCGGCGACGATGATCACGCCCTTGATCATTTCCTGGTAATAGGCGTCGAGCCGCAGGAAGGTGAAGCCCGAGATGATGACGCCGAAGATCACCATGCCGATCATCGTGCCCAGGATCGAGCCCCTGCCCCCGGTCAGCGACACGCCGCCGATCACCGCCATGGCGATGGCGTCGAGTTCGTACATGGTGCCCATGCCGGCCTGCGCCGTCAGGCCGCGCGCCGCGACCACGATCCCGGCCAGCGCCGACAGAAGCCCCGCCACGGCATAGATCTTGACCAGCTGCCGCTCGACATTGATGCCCGAGACGCGCGCCGCCTGCGGATTGGCGCCGATGGCATAGGTGAACTTGCCATAGCGGGTGTATTTCAGCGCGACATGGAAGATCAGCGCCACCACCAGGAAGATGACGACCGGCATCATGCCCTTGCCGATGGCGGCGAAACTGTCCGAGGGAAAGCTGATCGGCTGGCCCTTGGTATACCATTTGGCAAAGCCGCGCGCCGTCACCATCATGCCCAGCGTGGCGATGAAGGGCGGGATCCTGGTATAGGCGATCAGCGCGCCGTTGATGATGCCGCAGAGCAATCCGAACAGCAGCCCGACCAGCAGCGGCACCAGCACCGGCAGGCCGGTCAGTGCCGGATAGACCGCACGCTCATAGCCGGCGGCCTGTGCCAGGCTCATCGAGACCATGGCCGTGGCGCCGACGATCGAGCCCGAGGACAGGTCGATGCCGCCCGAGATGATGACCTGCGTCACGCCGATGGCGATGATGCCCACCACCGAGACCTGCAGGATCATGATCGACAGCCGTTGCCAGTTGCCGAGGAAGCTTTGGCCCTGGGTGATCCAGCCCAGGATCTCGAAGGTCAGGCTGATGCCGACCAGGACCAGCAGGATATTGAGTTCCGCCATCATCGGGCGGTGCCGTCGCGGCTGCGCGGCAAGGCTTGCGTCTGACATGGGTATCCCTCTTGGTTACTTGGCGGCCAGAGACATGATCTTGACCTGATCGGCCTCGTCGCGGTTCAGGAAGCCCGAGACGTGCCCTTCGTGCATGACCATGATGCGGTCGCTCATTCCCAGAACCTCGGGCATTTCCGAGGAGATCATCACGATCGCCACGCCCTGCGCGGCCAGGCCGGTGATCAGGCGGTGGATTTCGGACTTGGCGCCGACGTCGATGCCCCGGGTCGGCTCGTCCAGGATCAGGATGCGCGGCTCGGTCAGAAGCCAGCGCGCGATCAAGAGCTTCTGCTGGTTGCCGCCCGACAGGTTCTCGACCCGCTCGAACAGGTTCGGGGTCTTGACGCGCAGCGTCGCGGCCATCTCCTCGGCCTTGGCGGTGATGGTCTTCTGGTCCAGGAAGCCGTTCTTCACATGGCCGCGGGTGATCAGCGCCGACTGGATGTTTTCCAGGCAGTCGAGGATCAGGAAGCAGCCGGTCTCCTTGCGGTCCTCGGTAAGGAAGGCCATGCCATGCGCCATGGCGTCCGAAGGACAAGTGATGCGCGCATGCCGGCCGTCGATCAGGATGTCGCCGATGGGCGCGGGATGCACGCCGAAGATCGCCTCGGCCACGTTCGAGCGTTTCGAGCCGACCAGCCCGGCGATGCCCAGGATCTCGCCCTTGCGGACGTTGAAGCTGACGTCGTGGAACACGCCCGGCAGGGTCAGGTTGCGGACCTCCAGGATGGTCTCGCCGATCTCGCAGTCGATCTTGGGGAACATCTCGGTGATCTCGCGCCCGACCATCATGCGGATGATGTCGTCGCGGGTGACGCTGCTGGAGGGATGCGTGCCGACATATTTGCCGTCGCGGAAGACGGTGAATTCGTCGGCGATCTCGAACAGCTCGTTCATCTTGTGGGTGATGTAGACGATGCCGATGCCGCGCGATTTCAGGTCGCGGATGATGGCGAAAAGATGCTCGACCTCGGCCTCGGTGATGGCGCTGGTCGGCTCGTCCATGATCAGCACGTCGGAATTGTAGCTGACCGCCTTGGCGATCTCGACCATCTGCTTCTGCGCCACGGTCAGGTCGCTGACCTGGGCGTCGGGGTCCAGCCGGATGTTCAGCCGGCCCAGCAGGTCGGCGGTCATCTGGCGCATGCGGCCGTGATCAACCAGGCCCAGGCGGTTCAGCGGCTCGCGCCGGATCCAGATGTTCTCGGCCACCGTCATCCAGTTCATCAGGTTCAGCTCCTGATGGATCATGGCGATGCCCGAGTTCAGCGCGTCGAGCGGGGTCTTCACGCTCAGCGGCTGGCCGGCAAAGCGCACCTCGCCGCCGTCGGGCGTATAGACCCCGGCGATGATCTTCATCAGCGTCGATTTGCCGGCGCCGTTCTCGCCCATCAGCGCATGGACGGTGCCGGGGCGGATCTTCAGCTGCACCCCGTCGAGCGCCTTCACGCCCGGGAATTCCTTGGTGATATTGTCGACTTCCAGAATGAACTCGCCCTGCCAGGCGCCGGTCCGGTCAAGCATCGCCTTCCCCCTGTCGTGTTCGGGCGGGGCCTTGGGCGGCCCCGCCGCAGGCTTCAGTTCTTGGACAGGAACTGGTCCAGGTTCTGCGGCGTGACCAGCTGGAAGGGCACGAAGACCTTCTGCTCGACCGCCTCGCCGCGCGCGAGCTTCAGCGCGGTGTCGACCGCGCCCTTGCCCTGGCCGGCGGCATCCTGGAACACCGTCACGTCCAGCTCGCCCGCCTTCATCGCCGCAAGCGCGTCCTGGGTCGCATCGACGCCGCCGATGACCACCGAATTCATGTCGCGGCCGGCCGATTTCAGCGCCTGGATGGCGCCGATCGCCATCTCG
>NZ_SOKV02000024.1:0-54482 GCF_004407025.1 Paracoccus sp. DMF | reverse complement strand
CCTGACGTCCTAACCGATAGACGAACGGGCCACTTTCTTGTTCCGCCACGGCCTGTGCCGGCGGCGTGGGGCGGTGTTTAGGGCTTGGGCCGCAGGGCTGCAAGCGGAAAAATCGCCCGGGCGGGAAGTTTTTTCTCTGTCCTTCAACCAAGCGGCGCGGCATCGTCAAGACGCAGGCGCACCCGCTCGCGACCGCCCCATTGCGACAGCTCCAGCCTGCCGGCCAGGTGGAATCGGCGGCCTTTCGCGCCCAGCAGGGCCGGACCCAGCGGGCCAGCCATCGCGCTCCAGGCCACGGCTTCCAGCACCGGGCTGCCGGGGCTGCGGAAGCGCAGGCGCAGGTGGCTGTCGCCCATGGTGCTGGCGCTGTCGATCAGCTGGTCGGCAAAGGCGAAGCGCGGCGCCGGTGCGGCCTGGCCGAAGGGTCCGGCCCGGTCCAGCATCTGCATCAGCTCGACCGTGGCGCCGGCCGGGTCCAAGAGGCCCGAGATGCGCAGCTCGCCCGCGCCGCTGCGCGTGGCCATCTCGCGCGACAGCAGCTGCGCCAGCCGCTCCATCGCGGCGGGGATCAGCGCCTCTTCCACGGTCAGCCCCGCCGCCATGGCATGGCCGCCGCCCTTCAGCAGCAGCCCCTCGGCGGCCAGGCGCTGCACGGCGCGGCCCAGATCGACGCCGGGGACCGAGCGCGCCGAGCCCTTGCCGATGCCGCCCTCGACGCCGATCACGACCGAGGGCAGGTTGGTCGCCTCTTTCATCCGCGCCGCGACGATGCCGACCACGCCCGGATGCCAGCCCTGGCCGGCGGCCCAGGCCAGCGTCCCGGCGCCGCGCGCCTCGACCTGGGCCAGCGCCTCGTCGCGGACGGCGGCCTCGATGGCGCGGCGGTCGCGGTTCAGCTCGTCCAGTTCCGCCGCCAGGCGCTGCGCCAGCGCGGCATCGGTGCAGGACAGGCACTGCGCCCCCAGGTCGGCCCGCCCGACGCGGCCGCCGGCATTGATGCGCGGCCCCAGCAGGAAGCCGAGGTGAAAGGCGTTCGGCGCCGAATCGAGCCGCGCCACATCCGACAGCGCCACCAGCCCCGGCCGCGCGCGCCGGGCCATGATCAGCAGCCCCTGGCGCACGAAGGCCCGGTTGACGCCGACCAGCGGCGCCACATCGGCCACCGTCGCCAGCGCCACCAGATCCAGAAGCGGGATCAGGTCGGGGGCATCATGGCCCGCGGCACGCAGCAGGCTGTTGCAGCGCACCAGCGTCAGGAAGACGACGCCTGCGGCGCAAAGGTGGCCCAGGGCGCCGTCCTCGTCGGCGCGATTGGGGTTCACCACGGCCAGCACCGGCGGCAGCGTCTCGCCGCCCTGGTGGTGGTCCAGCACGATCACGTCGCAGGTGGCGGCGGCCAGCGCCTCGTGGCTCAGCGTGCCGCAATCGACGCAGACGATCAGGTCGTGGTTTTGCGACAGTGCGGCGATGGCGGGGGCGTTCGGGCCGTAACCCTCATCGATGCGGTCGGGGATATAAAGCGTCGCGTCGCGGCCCTGGCGGCGCAGCCAGTCGATCAGCAGCGCGGCCGAGGCGCCGCCGTCCACGTCGTAATCGGCAAAGACGGCGATGCGCTGGCCGGACAGGGCGGCGGCGGTGATCCGCTCGGCCGCCTTGTCCATGTCGCGCAGCCGCTGCGGGTCGGGCAGCAGGTCGCGCAGCTTGGGGTCCAGATAGGCCTGCGCCTCATGCGCCGGCACGCCGCGCTCGGCCAGCACGCGGCTGACGGGCAGGGGCAACCGGCTGTCCTGGGCCAGCGCCTCCGCCGCGCGTTCCAGGCTGGTCTCGGGGCCGCGCCACGACCGGCCGGTCAGCGAGGCGGTGACGGAAAGGAAGGCGGGCGAAAGCAAAGCGGTCATGCGGGCTTCATCCCCCATGACCGCCCGCTGTTCAAGATGCCGCCCGCTTACTTGACCGGGTTGCGATAGATCATGCGCCGCACCGAGCCGGTCTTCGAGCGCATCAGGATGGTCTCGGTCTGCAGGTAGTTCGGCTCGCGCTTGACGCCGGCCACGATCGAGCCGTTGGTGACGCCGGTGGCGGCGAAGATCACGTCGGCGGTGACCAGCTCGTCGCGCGAATAGATCCGGTCGAGGTCGGTGATGCCGGCCTTCTTGGCGCGGCCCTTCTCGTCCTCGTTGCGGAACAGGAGCTTGCCCCACATCTGCCCGCCCATGCATTTCAGCGCGCTGGCCGCCAGCACGCCCTCGGGCGCGCCGCCCGAGCCCATGTACATGTCGATGCCGGTCAGTTCCGCCTCGGCGCAATGGATCACACCCGCGACGTCGCCGTCGGTGATCAGCCGGATCGCGGCGCCGGTCGAGCGGACCTCGGCGATCAATTCCTCGTGGCGCGGACGCTCGAGGATGCAGACGGTGATGTCGCTGTCCTTGACGCCCCGCGCCTGGGCCAGCGCCCGCACGCGCTCGGCCGGCGCCATGTCCAGGCTGACCACGTCCCTGGCATAGCCCGGACCGATGGCGAGCTTCTCCATATAGACGTCGGGGGCATGCAGCAGCGTGCCGCGCGGCGCCATGGCGATCACGGTCAGCGCGTTCGGCATGTCCTTGGCGGTCAGCGTGGTGCCCTCCAGCGGGTCCAGCGCGATGTCCACCTCGGGACCGTCGCCGGTGCCGACCTCCTCGCCGATATAGAGCATCGGCGCCTCGTCGCGCTCGCCCTCGCCGATGACCACGACGCCCTTGATGTCGAGCATGTTGAGCTGCTCGCGCATGGCGTTGACGGCGGCCTGGTCCGCGGCCTTCTCGTCGCCGCGGCCGATCAGCCGGGCCGAGGCATGGGCGGCCGCCTCGCTGACCCGGGCGAGGCCCAGCGACAGCATCCGGTCATTGAAATCCTTGGCCGAGCTCATACGGAAATTCCTTGTGTGTCTGATCGTGTTTCTGATCCCGGGGGGCTTCTACGCCCGCGGCCTGCACCGGGCAAGACTGCGCGCGCTAACGGCTCAGCTTTCGGCAAGCTCCAGCGCCAAGGCGTGGATGCGCGGCACGATATCGCCCAGGGCGGCATGCACCAGCCGATGGCGGCCGACATGGCCCAGCCCGGCGAAGGCGGGGCTGGCCATGCGGATGCGGAAATGCGTCTCGCCGCCCTCACGCCAGCCGCCATGGCCGCGATGGCTCTCGCTTTCGTCCAGGATCTCCAACCGCGAGGGGGCGAGCCCCGCCAGTTTCTCGCGCATCTCGTCGGCAATCATCCGCATCACCCCTTTCATGTCCCGCGAAATAGCCTAAACTGCCTGTCCCGTTCAGGACAAGGCAGTCAGATGAGCAACAGTGACCCGTTCGGCTTCGACATATCCGCCGCTTCCGACAAGAAGAAGCGTTCCAAGGGCCGGCGCGGCATGTCCGGCGCCTTTGAGACCTCGCGGCGGGTCTGCGACAAGGAAGGCTGCAACGAACCCGGCCAGTACCGCGCGCCGAAATCGCCGCGCGCGCTGGACGACTACTATTGGTTCTGCAAGGACCACGTGCGCGAATACAACCTGAACTGGAACTATTTCCAGGGCCAGTCCGAGGCCGAGTTCCAGGAGTTCCTCGACAATGCCACGGTCTGGGAACGCCCGACCAAACCCTTCGGCCGTGCGGCGCAGGAACAGAAATGGGCCCGCCACGGCATCGACGACCCGCTGGAGATCCTGGGCGCCAACGGCACCAACCCCGAGGTCCGCAAGGCGGCCAGCCGCAAGCTGCCGCCGACGGAACGCAAGGCGCTCGAGATCCTCGAGGCACGCGATACCTGGACCCGGACAGAAATTCGCAAGCAATACAAGTCGCTGGTGAAGGATCTTCACCCGGATATGAACGGCGGCGACCGCTCGGACGAGGATCGCCTGCAGGAGGTGGTCTGGGCCTGGGACCAGATCAAGGACAGCCGCAGCTTCAAGGATTGAAGCAAGGGGGGCTTTGCCCCCCGCGCGTTCCGCGCTCCCCCCAGGATATTTGTCCAAGAAAGAAACTCGCGGGGTCGCGAAACATGCGGCCCTTTCTTTCTTGTTCAAATATCCCGCGGGGGTCCGGGGGCGCGAAGCCCCCGGCCGCAGCCTTACAGCTCGCGTTTCAGCGCATCGGCCAGGTCGGTGCGTTCCCAGGAGAACCCGCCATCGGCTTCCGGCGCGCGGCCGAAATGGCCGTAGGCGGCGGTGCGGCGATAGATCGGCCGGCACAGATCCAGATGCTCGCGGATGCCGCGCGGCGTCAGGTCCATGGCGCGGGCGATGGCGCGTTCGATCTCGGCCTCGGGGACGCCCGAAGTGCCGAAGGTGTCGGCATAGATCGACAGCGGCTTCGCCACGCCGATGGCATAGGAAAGCTGGATCACGCAGCGGCTGGCGAGCCCTGCCGCCACGACGTTCTTGGCCAGGTAGCGCGCGGCATAGGCGGCCGAGCGGTCGACCTTGGTCGGATCCTTGCCCGAGAAGGCGCCGCCGCCATGCGGGGCCGCGCCGCCATAGGTGTCGACGATGATCTTGCGCCCGGTCAGACCGGCGTCGCCGTCGGGGCCGCCGATGACGAAGGTGCCGGTCGGGTTCACCCACCATTCGGTGCGCTCGGTCAGCCAGTCGGCGGGCAGCACCTCGCGGATATAGGGCTCGACGATGGCGCGGATGTCGTCCGAGCTCTGTGCTTCGTCCTTGTGCTGGTGCGAGAGCACCAGGCTGGTGACCTCGACCGGCTTGCCGTTTTCATAACGCAGCGACAGTTGCGATTTCGCGTCGGGGCCCAGCATCGGCTCGGCGCCGGATTTGCGCGCCTCGGCCAGCCGGCGCAGGATGGCATGGGCATATTGGATCGGCGCCGGCATCAGCTCGGGCGTCTCGTCCACGGCATAGCCGAACATGATGCCCTGGTCGCCGGCGCCGTCGCGGTCGACGCCCTGGCTGATATGGGCCGATTGCTCGTGCAGGTAATTGTGGACGTGGCAGGTGTTCCAGTGGAACTTTTCCTGCTCGTAGCCGATGTCGTGAATAGTGTCGCGGGCGATCTGCGTCACCCGGCCCATGTATTCGCCCAGCTTCTTCTGGTCGGTCAGGCCGATCTCGCCGCCGATGACCACGGTGCCGGTGGTGGCGAAGGCCTCGCAGGCGACGCGGGCGGCCGGGTCCTCGGCCAGGAGCGCGTCCAGCACCGCGTCGGAGATCTGGTCGCACAATTTGTCGGGATGCCCCTCGGATACGGATTCCGAGGTGAACACGTAGTTCTGTCTGGCCATGGAGGTGCTCCGTTGAATGACGCCGCCACGCCAGGAAGCCGTTGTGGCGGTCAACGTTCAGCGATAGATCACGCTCCGGGTGCCGTCAACCGTGCTGATGACGCCGCCGCGCGGCCAGGGCCAGGGCCGCGAGCACCAAGGCCAGCGCCGGCCCGTCGCCCCAGCGTGCCCAAGGCGTGGGTGGCAGCGCGCCCGGCAGTGCGGCATCGATGCGGCCGGCCCGGTTCAGCCCCAGCGTGGCGCGCAAGCCGCCGCGGGCGTCGATCACCGCCGAGACGCCGGTATTCGCCGCGCGCATCAGCGGCAGGCCGGATTCGATGGCGCGCAGCCGCGCCTGCGCCAGGTGCTGCCAGGGTCCCGAGAGCGCGCCGAACCAGGCGTCGTTCGTCACCTGCAACAACCAGACCGGCCGCGTCTCGCCCGCGATCAGGTGGCGCGAGAAGATCGCCTCGTAGCAGATCAGCGGCTGCATGCGGGGCAGGCCGGGCAGGTCCAGCAGCCGCGGGCCGGGACCGGCGGAATAACCGAAACCGTGCTGTGCGGCGAAGGCGCGAATGCCGAAGCGCGCCATCAGGTCGCCCCAGGGCGTGTATTCGCCGAAGGGCACCAGGTGGAACTTGTCATAGATCGGGCCGATGCCGCGTGCCGAGAACTCGGTCAGGCTGTTGAAATAGCGCTGGCCCTCGCTGCGCTGGATGCCCAGGATCACCGGCGCGCCGGCGAAACCGGCGATGTCCTGCGGCGCGGTGCCGGACTGGTCGAGCAGGAAGTTCACCGCCGTTTCCGGCCAGATCACCGCATCCGGCGCCGGCCGGCCGGGGTCGCGGGCGGCGGAAAGGTCGAGGAGGCGGCGAAAGAACACCTCGGACCAATAGGGGTCCCATTTCAGCGCCTGGGTGGCGTCGGGCTGGACCAGGCGCAGCTGGATGGCGGTGTCGGGCGGCAGCGGGCGCGTCAGCCGCGCCAGGCCGGCGCTGAGCGCGGCGGCGATGACCAGCGCCGACAGGATCGTGCCCGGCACCGCCCCCCGAAGCTGCCGTGCGGGACCACGCCAGAAGGCGAGCGGCAGCGCCGCCGCCAGCATGGTCAGGCCGGAAAGCCCGATGGCGCCGAATGTTGCCGCCAGTTGCGCGGCCGGGGTGCCGATCCAGACATGGCCGGTCAGCGTCCAGGGCAGGCCGGTGAAGATCCAGCCGCGCAGCCAGTCCGACAGCACGATCAGTGCCGCAAACACCAGCCCCTGCCGGGGGAAGCCCGGGGTCAGCCGCGCCGCGGCCCAGGCGGGCAGGGTCCAGAACAGCGCGCCGCCCGCCGCCATCAGCGCCAGGGCAAAAGGGGCCATCCAGCCATAGATCTCGGGTTCAACCAGGAAGGGCTCGACGATCCAGGACATGGCCAGCGCGAAATGGCCAAGGCCCGCTGCGAAGGCGTGCCATGCGGCGGGCCGCGGGCCGGGCGCGCGGGCGATGCGCCAGCAGAGCGCGGCCAGCGCCACCACGGTCAGCGGCCAGAGCCCCCAGGGCGCCTGTCCCAGCGCCGCGCCGGCGCCGAGGATCAGGTCGAGCGCAAGCGCCGACCAGGACGGGCGCCCCGGTCTTGCGGGGCTCGGCACGGCTGCCGCCGCCATGGCGCGCCTCAGGCGTCGGCCGCCGTGTCGTCCGGGCTGGGGACGGTGTCGGCTTGCGGCGCCGCGGCTTCGGCCTCGGGCGCGGTCTCGGCTGGCGCATCGGGCTGCGCCTTGGCGCGGGACTTGCGCGGCGCGCGCGGCTTCGCGGGCTTCCTGGCCGGTTTCTCGGCGGCCTCGGCAGGCTCTTCGGCCGCGGCTGCGGCGTCCGGGGCGTCGCTGGCGGCTTCGGGCTGGGCCGTTTCCGCCTTGGGTTTGGTCACGCGCGGCTTGCGCTTGCGGACCGGCTTTTCCGGGGCTGCCGCTTCGGTCGTGGCCTCGACCACCGCCTCGGCTGCGACTTCGGGCGATGCCTCGGCCACGGGCTCGGGCGTCTCCGTTGCCGGGGCGGGCTCGGAAGCAAGCGCGGGCGCCGCTTCCGGCGCGGGCTTGGCCTTGCGGCTGCGGCTGCGCTTGGGCTTCTCGGCCTGGGCAGGCGCGTTGGTATCCGGGGCGGGCGCGGCCTCGGTCACGGCGGCGGTTTCGGGCAGCGCCGGCGCCAGATCCTCGGCCTCGACCACCGGCGTTTCCTCGGCGGGCTCCAGGAAGCCGGGGCGGAAGGTGCGGGTCATGAATTCGGGCATGTGATCGCCCATGCCCATCACCGGATGGCGGTCGGTGCGGCGGTCGTCGCGGCGCTCGTGGCGGTCGTGGCCGCCGCGTTCGCCCCGGCGGTCGTCGCGCCGGTCTTCGCGGCGCTCCTCGCGTGCCGGGCGGTCGTGGCGGCGCTCGGCCTGGGCCGGCGCCTCGGCACGGGGTTCCGGCGCGGCGGCGCGCTGTTCGCTGTCGTCGCGGCGGCCGCGGCGCTCGCCCCGTTCCCGATCACGGTCGCGTTCCCGGCCGCGCTCGCGCCGGCCGCTGCTCTCGCGGCCCGGACGCGGCGCGTCCTGGGCGGCGGCCGACAGGGTGAAGCCTTCGGGCAGGGCGGCGCGGGGCAGGCTCTGCTTGACCAGCGATTCGATGGCGGTCAGGTATTTCTCGTCCGCGGGCGTGCCGATCGAGATCGCGGTGCCCTCGCGCCCGGCGCGGCCGGTGCGGCCGATGCGGTGGACGTAATCCTCGGCATGGCTCGGCAGGTCGAAGTTGATGACATGGCTGACCGCCGGAATGTCGAGGCCCCGCGCCGCCACGTCCGATGCGACGAGGAAGCGCAGCGTGCCCTCGCGGAAGCCGTCCAGCGTCGCCATGCGGTGGCGCTGGTCCAGGTCGCCGTGGATCGGCGCGGCGTCATAGCCATGCGCCTTCAGCGACTTGGCGACGATGTCCACGTCGGTCTTGCGGTTGCAGAAGATGATGGCGTTCTTCAGCCCGGCTCCCTCGGCGTCGATCAGGGCGCGGAGAAGCTCGCGCTTCTGCTTGGCGGACTGGTCGCGGCGGGTCGGGGTGATCTCGACCAGCTTCTGGGTGATGGTCTCGCTGGTGGTAGCCTGGCGGGCGACCTCGATGCGTTCGGGCGAATGCAGGAAGGTGTCGGTGATGCGCTCGATCTCGGGCGCCATGGTGGCGCTGAAGAACAGCGTCTGCCGGGTAAAGGGCGTCAGCTGGAAGATGCGCTCGATGTCGGGGATGAAACCCATGTCGAGCATGCGGTCGGCCTCATCGACGACCATGATCTGCACGCCGGTCAGCAGAAGCTTGCCGCGCTCGAAATGGTCCAGAAGCCGGCCCGGGGTCGCGATCAGCACATCGACGCCGCGGTCGATCAGCCGGTCCTGCTCGCCGAAGGACACGCCGCCGATCAGCAGCGCCTTGGTCAGGCGGGTGTGCTTGGCATAGATGTCGAAATTCTCGGCCACCTGGGCGGCCAGTTCGCGCGTCGGGCACAGCACCAGCGAGCGCGGCATCCGGGCGCGGGCGCGGCCGCGGCCCAAGAGCGTGATCATCGGCAGGGTGAAGCTGGCCGTCTTGCCGGTGCCGGTCTGGGCGATGCCCAGCACGTCGCGGCCTTCCAGCGCCGGGGGAATCGCCCCGGCCTGGATCGGGGTCGGGGTTTCATACCCGGCCTCGGCAATGGCTTTCAGAACCTTGGGGTCCA
Source organism: Paracoccus sp. DMF (assembly GCF_004407025.1). NCBI lineage: Bacteria > Pseudomonadati > Pseudomonadota > Alphaproteobacteria > Rhodobacterales > Paracoccaceae > Paracoccus > Paracoccus sp. DMF. The sequence goes on along the minus strand of NZ_SOKV02000024.1, from coordinate 45,513 downwards.
GCTTCAGATCGGAAAACTTGGTCATTCAGGGCTTTCGTATAGCTGTGCGGGGAACATCCCGCACTTTTTGCGTCCATCGCCGACTGCCGGGAATTGGGGGCCGCGCGGCGGTTCGGGACGCAATTTCCGCACGCCCCTCGCCATGCCTGCCGGATGCAGACAGGCTGCACCTAGCCGAAAATCCGGGCTGCGTCAATCTGATGCGGGAACGCGGCACGCGGCGGCATGCGGCGCGCGCCTTGGCCATGGTTGACGGCCCCCTTGGGCAGGCGCTATCCCGACGCGATCTTACGGATGGAAGCCATGAACCTTTTCTCGGATATCCGCGCGCTGGTGATCGACGCGCTGGCGCAGATGGAACAGGCGGGCGAACTGCCCGCCGGTCTCGACACCGCCAATGTCACGGTCGAGCCGCCGCGCGATGCCGCGCATGGCGACATGGCGACCAATGCCGCGATGGTGCTGGCAAAGCCCGCCGCCAAAAAGCCGCGCGACATCGCCGAGGCCCTGGCCGCGCGGCTGGCCGCCGACCCGCGCATCACCTCGGCCGAGGTGGCGGGACCGGGCTTCCTGAACCTGCGGCTGGCGCCGGCCGAATGGCAGGCGGTGATCCGCGCCGCGCTGACCGAGGGCAGGGACTACGGCCGCTCGGACATGGGCCGGGGCCGCAAGGTCAACGTCGAATTCGTCAGCGCCAACCCGACCGGGCCGATGCATGTCGGCCACACCCGCGGCGCGGTCTTCGGCGATGCGCTGGCGGCGCTGCTGGATTTCTCCGGCCATGACGTCACGCGCGAATATTACATCAACGACGGCGGCGCCCAGGTCGATGTGCTGGCGCGTTCCGCCTATGAGCGTTACCGCGAGGCGAATGGCCTTGAGCCCGCGATCCGCGAGGGGCTCTATCCCGGCGACTACCTGATACCGGTGGGCGAGGCGCTGAAGGCGAAATACGGCACCCGCCTGCTGGACCAGCCCGAAAGCGAATGGCTGGCCGAGATCCGCGACTTCGCCACCGAGGCGATGATGGAGATGATCCGCGCGGACCTGGCGCTGCTCAACGTCCACATGGACGTGTTTTCCAGCGAGAAGGCGCTTTACGGCACCGGCCGCATCGAGGCCGCCATCGACCGCCTGCGCCAGGCCGGGCTGATCTACGAGGGCGTGCTGGAGCCGCCCAAGGGCAAGATCCCCGAGGATTGGGAGCCGCGCGAGCAGACGCTGTTCCGTTCCACCGCGCATGGCGACGACGTGGACCGTCCGGTGAAGAAATCCGACGGGTCCTGGACCTATTTCGCGCCCGACATCGCCTATCACTGGGACAAGATCGACCGCGGCTTCGACGCGCTGATCGACGTCTTCGGCGCCGACCACGGCGGCTATGTCAAGCGCATGACGGCGGCGGTCGCGGCGCTGTCGAACGGCCGCGTGGTCCTGGACGTCAAGCTGATCCAGCTGGTCAAGCTGTTCAAGAACGGCGAGCCCTTCAAGATGTCCAAGCGTGCCGGCACCTTCGTCACCCTGCGCGACGTGGTCGAGCAGGCCGGCGCCGACGTGACCCGCTTTCACATGCTGACGCGCAAGAACGACGCGGCGCTGGATTTCGACTTCGACAAGGTTCTCGAGCAGTCCAAGGACAACCCGGTCTGGTACGTGCAATATGCCAGCGCCCGGGTAAACTCGGTGCTGAACAAGGCCGCCGGCATGGGCGTCGACACCGCGGACGCGGCGCTGGCGGCGGCGGATCTGTCGCGGCTGAGCCATCCGGCCGAGCTGGAGTTGGCGCGCAAAGTTGCAGAATGGCCACGCACGGTCGAGATCGCGGCCCGCGCCAACGAACCGCACCGGATCGCGTTTTTCCTCTATGACATCGCCTCGGACCTGCATTCGCTGTGGAACCGCGGCAATGACGAGACCGCGCTGCGCTTCGTCCAGGACGGCGATCCGGCGGCGACGGCGGCGAAAATCGCCCTGGTGCGCGCCGTCGGCGTTGTCATTTCGGCCGGTCTTGGTATCTTGGGGGTGACTCCGGCCAAGGAAATGCGCTGACCAAAGGCGCCCTGTCGGGATCGAGCAGATAAACGAGCAGCGTCGGAACAACCGGCAGGCAGGCAGGAATGACGGTGGTAGATTTCCGCTCCTCGGGCGGGTTTGACGGGTCGCAGCCGCAACGGCTGGCGCATGACTATCCCTATGGCGAAACGCAGGAACAGGACTGGCAGGACGACGGCTGGGACGCGCAGCACGACGCTGCGCCGGCCGAATCGCCCTCGCTGCTGGGCCGGGTGTCGCGGCTGACGCATTACCTGGGCGCGCTGGTCTCGGTCGGGCTGATCGTGATCCTGGCGGTCTGGGGCTTCAAGCTGGTGGTGCGCGACGTCTCGGGCGTGCCGGTGATCCGCGCCGTCGAGGGCGAGGCCCGCACCGCGCCGGAGAACCCGGGCGGCGAGCTGACCGACCGCACCGGCCTGGCCGTGAACACCGTCGCCGCCGGGCAGGAGCCGAAGCGCGTCGACCAGGTCGCCATCGCCCCGCCGGCCACCCCGCTCGGGGCGGAGGACGTCGCCATGGGCGCGCTTGGCGCCACGGCCCAGGCCCCCTCGCATCCGGTCGACCTGCCGCTGACCGACGACACGCCGCGCGTCATCGCCCGGCCCGACGGCGAAAGCAGCGAAGAGCCCGACATGGTCGCCGATGCGGCGATCTCGGACGCGCCCGCCGCCTCGGAAGCGCCGGTGAACGAGGTCGTGACCGATCTCGCCGGCAACGAGACCCGCGACGTGGCGATCACCAGTGCGCTGACCGAGGCCGGTGCCGCGCCCGCCGTCGCCCCGGCCTCGGTCGCGGGCTCGCCGCGCCCGGCGCCGCGCCCGCGCCGGCTGGCCTCGGCCGCCGTGGTGGCGAGCGACGCCGCGCCCACGCTCGCCGCAGCGGCCGCCGTGACCGAAGCCAGGCCCGAGGACGCCCCCGCGCCGACGCCGTCGCCGGCCAAGGTCGCCTCGGGCGCCTCGCTGGTCCAGATCGGCGCCTTCGACAGCGACAAGCTGGCGCGCGGCGAATGGAACCGGGTGTCGAACAAGTTCGGCGCGCTTTTCGCCGGCAAGGGCATGGTCGTGCAGGAGCACAAGGCCAACGGCCGCAGCTTCTGGCGCCTGCGCGCCGCGGGCTTCGCCTCCAAGGACGAGGCGCGCCGGTTCTGCGCCGCGCTGATCGCCGAGGGCGTCGACTGCATCCCGGCGACGGCGAAGTAATGCCCTCGGCCACGATCCTTGGCGGCATCGCCGGCCCGGACCTCGACCGGACCGAGCGCGATTTCTTCCGCGCGGCCGACCCCTGGGGCTTCATCCTGTTCGGCCGCAACATCGACACGCCCGAGCGCCTGCGCCGGCTGACCGCCGCGCTGCGCGAGGCCGTGGGCCGCGACGCGCCGGTGCTGATCGACCAGGAGGGCGGCCGCGTCCAGCGCATGCGCGCGCCGCATTGGACCGACTGGCCGGCGCCGCTGGACCAGGCCGAACGCGGCGAGCGCGCCGTCTGGCTGCATCATCACCTGCTGGCGCTGGAGCTGCGCGCCGTCGGCATCGACGCCGATTGCGCCCCGGTGCTGGACATCGCCCGCCCCGAGACGCACGCCTTCCTGCGCAACCGCTGCCTTGGCACCGACGCCGCGACCGTGACCCGGCTGGGCCAGGCGGCGGCCGACGCCATGCTGGCGGCAGGCGTGCTGCCGGTGGTCAAGCACATGCCGGGCCATGGCCGGGCCCAGGTCGACAGCCACCACAGCCTGCCGGTGGTCGAGGCCACGCTGGCCGAGCTGGAGTCCACCGATTTCGCGCCCTTCCGCGCGCTGGCCGACCTGCCGATGGCGATGACGGCGCATATCCGCTTTACCGCCATCGACGACGCGCCGGCGACCGCCTCGCACACGGTGATCGGGCTGATCCGCCGCAGCATCGGCTTCGACGGGCTCCTGATGTCGGACGACATCGGCATGCAGGCGCTGTCGGGCAGCCCGGCCGAGCGCGCCCTGGCCAGCATCGACGCCGGCTGCGACCTGGTGCTGTCCTGCAACGAGACGCTGCCGCAGATGGAGAGCATCGTCGCCGCCGCCGGTCCGATGGGGACCGATGCCCTGCGGCGCGCCGATGCGGCGCTGGCCCTGCGCTGCATCCCGGCCGATCAGGACATCGCCGCGCTGCGCGCCGAACTGGCGGCGCTGGGCGGGCTGCTGGCCTGAGCGGTTGACGAACCCCGCGCCATCGCCGATTCTGCCCGCATGACCAGGGTTCCCTATCTGACGCCCGTGCCCGACCCGGACCCCGCGCCGCCGCTGCCGGGGCTGGAGCCGCCCGACAATGTCTCGGACCGGGCCGCCGCCCGCGCCGAGGAGGTGCTGGTCGTCGATGTCGAGGGGTTCGAGGGGCCGCTGGACCTGCTTCTGAACCTGTCGCGGATGCAGAAGGTCGACCTGCTGCAGATCTCGGTCCTCGAGCTGGCCGACCAGTACCTGGCCTTCGTCGACCAGGCCCGCGCCCTGCGCATCGAGCTGGCGGCGGATTACCTGGTCATGGCGGCCTGGCTCGCCTTTCTGAAATCGCGGCTGCTTTTGCCGCCCGATCCCGAGGCCGAGGGGCCGAGCGCCGAGGAGATGGCCGCGCATCTGGCCTTCCAGCTGGAACGGCTGAACGCCATGCGCGAGGCGGCGGCGCGGCTGATGGCGCGCGACCGGCTGGGGCAGGACCGTTTCGCGCGCGGCGCGCCCGAGGTGGTGACCCGCCAGCGCCAGGTCGCCTGGCAGGCCGGGCTGATCGACCTGATGCGGGCCTATGCCCGGCTGCGCACCCGCGACGAGTTCCGGCCCTATGCCTTCGACCGTCGCGACGTCTTTACCATGGAGCAGGCGCTGGACCGGGTGTGCGGGCTGATCGGCTTTGCCTGCGACTGGACCCAGCTTGCCGCCTTCCTGCCCGAGGGCTGGGAGACCGACCCGCAGCGCCGCCGCTCGGCCACCGCCGCGACCTTTGCCGCCACGCTGGAGCTGGCGCGGCAGGGCCGGCTGGAAATCAGCCAGAGCGCCAGCTTTGCCCCCATCACCATTCGCAGACGCCCGGAATGACCGACGAACCCCTTGACCCGCACCGTTTCCCCCCGCCGCCGTTGCCCGAGCAGGAGCGCATGGTCGAGGCGGTGCTGTTTGCCTCGGCCCATCCGATGAGCCTGCGCGAGATCGCCGCGCGCCTGCCCAAGGGCTGCGACCCGGCCGAGGTGATGCAAAGCCTGTGCGCCCGCTATGAGGGGCGCGGGGTGCAGCTGGCGCGTGTCGGCGATGCCTGGGCCTTTCGCACCGCCGCCGACCTGGGCTTCCTGATGCAGGAGAGCATGGTCGAGAGCCGGCGCCTGTCGCGCGCCGCGACCGAGACGCTGGCGATCATCGCCTATCACCAGCCGGTCACCCGCGCCGAGATCGAGGAGATCCGCGGCGTCGCCGTCAGCAAGGGCACGCTGGACCAGCTGATCGAGCTGGAATGGGTGCGCATCGGCCGGCGCCGGCAGACCCCGGGCCGGCCGGTGACCTTCGTGGTGACCGAGACGTTCCTCGATCATTTCGGGCTGGAAAGCGCCCGCGACCTGCCGGGGCTGGCCGAGCTGCGCGCCGCCGGGCTGCTGGAATCGCGTCCGCAGGCCGCGCTTGCGCCCACGCTGTTCCGGGACGAGGATGCCGAGGCGGGCGCGTCCGGGGCCCTGGCCGACGACCTGTTCGAAGATGAATGAAAACAAGGCATAGCGCCATGAACATGAACCAGCTTGTCAATATGCTGACGCGGATGGTTTCGAATCGCCTGCTGAACTGGGGCATGCGCCGGATGAACGCGCCGAAACCCGGCGAGCGGCAGACGCCGCAGCAGAAAAGCCGCGAGAAGGCGGCACGCGAGGCGGTGAAGCGGGCGCGCCAAGCGGCGCGGATCACCCGTCGGATGCGGTAGCGGGGGCTCTGCCCCCGTCCCTGCGGGACTCCCCCGGGATATTTCGGCAAGAAAGAAGCTCAGGCGAACTGCTTGGCGAGCTTCAGACCCTGGCCCTGGTAGTTCGAGGCGATGCCGCTGCCATAGAGCCGGTCGGGGCGAGCGGCCATGCGTTCGTAGACCAGGCGGCCGACGGTCTGGCCGTGCTCCAGCGCGAAGGGGGCCTCGTGGCAGCGCACCTCGAGCACGCCGCGCGCGCCCTGGCCCGGGCCATGGCCGAAGCCGGGGTCGAAGAAGCCGGCGTAATGCACGCGGAATTCGCCGACCATGGCGAGATAGGGCGCCATCTCGGCGGCGTAATCGGGCGGGATCGCCACGGCCTCGCGGCTGACGAGGATGTAGAAGGCGCCGGGGTCGAGGATCAACTGGCCGTCGCTGGTGTGGAGTTCGTCCCAGAAGTCGCGGGCGCGGTAGGCGCCGATGCGGTCGAGGTCGATGACGCCGCTATGCGGGCGGGCGCGGTAGCCGACCAGGTCGCCGGTCTCAGGCCGCAGGTCGACCGAGAAGCCCAGGCCGTCGTCGATCAGCGCCTGGCCGCTGACCAGCGGCTCGCGGGCGTGCAGTTCCTGCAGCTCGGCGTCCGAGAGCACGGCCTGGCCCTGGCGCAGCCGCAGCTGGTTCAGCCGCATCCCGGGCCGGACCAGGACCGAGAAGCTGCGCGGGCAGATCTCGGCATAGATCGGGCCGTCGTAGCCGGGCGGCAGGCGGTCGAATTCGGTGCCCCCGTCGGTGACGAGGCGGGTCAGCAGGTCCAGCCGGCCGGTCGAGCTTTTCGCATTCGCGACCGCATCGAGGCCTTGCGGCAGCGACAGCCGCTCCATCAGCGGCACCAGGTAGACGCAGCCCTTTTCCAGCACCGCGCCACCGGTCAGGCCCATGCGGTGCATCTCGAAATCCGCCAGCCGGTCGCTGACCTTGCGGCCTTGGCCGGCCAGGAACGAGGCGCGCAGCCGCCAGGCCGTCGCGCCCAGCCGCAGGTCGAGGCTGGCAGGCTGGATCTGCTCGGGCAGGATCGGGCTTTCGGCGCGGATGGCACCGGAATCGATCAGCTGGCGCAGGCGGGAATCGGGCAGGACACCGTTCACGGCAAACCCTTTCGGCAAAAGGAAACGCCCACCCCCGCAAAGGGATGGGCGTTTTCGGAATGGTCGGGCCGGCGAGATTCGAACTCGCGGCCTTCCGCCCCCCAGACGGACGCGCTAACCAGGCTGCGCCACGGCCCGACGAGGGGCATATAGAGCGAAGCGGGCGGCCAGCACAAGGGGCCAAGCGCGGAAATCTGGTCGGGAAATTCGATTGTTGCAACCTGCTGCGGCAAGGGGCGGGGTGGCATGCGCCTAGCGCAGGTCGCGCAGCGCGATGCGCAGCTGACGGGCCCGGTCGGGCAGGGGGCGGCCTTGCAATTCCAGCCGGCGCAGCCGGGCGGCGGCGGTGGCGAGGCGGGCCAGCCAGTCGGGCGCGGCACCGGGCCGGTCGAACAGCGGCAGGGATTCGGCCGGTTTCGCGGCGCGCCGCGGGGGGCGGGGCAGGGGCGTCGATTCGGGCGCAGGCGTGTCCGGGCTTGCGGCCGCCGGCTCGGCGGCGTGGTCCCGCGCCTCGCCCAGCCGCGCGGCGCCGATCTCGCGCAGGCCCAGGCCGCGATCCGCCGCGATCAGGCGGCGGGCGCCGCGGATGCTGAGCCCTTCCTCGCGCATGACCTGGCACAGGCCCGCGGCCAGCCGCACGTCGTCGGGGCGATAGTAGCGGCGGCCGTCGGCGCGCTTGACCGGGGCCAGTTGCGGGAATTGCGATTCCCAATAGCGCAGCACATGCGGCGCGACGCCCACGAGGCGCGAAACCTCTCCGATGGATCGGAAGGCGTCGGGCGATTTGCTCATCAGCCCTTGCGCCTGTTCCCGGCCGCGACGCGGTCCTTCATCAGATGCGAGGGCCGGAAGGACAGCACCCGGCGCGGGGTGATCGGCACTTCCTCGCCGGTCTTGGGATTGCGGCCGACGCGTTCGTTCTTGTCGCGGACCGAAAACGTGCCGAAGGACGAGATCTTGACCTGTTCGCCGCGCACCAGCGCGTCCGAAACATGGCCGAGCACGCTTTCGACGAGTTGGGCCGATTCGTGGCGGGACAGACCCACCTCACGGAACACGGCTTCGGCCAGGTCCATGCGGGTCAGGGTAGAGTCGCTCATCTCGGAAACCTCATGAATGCTGTGCAGGATGATTTCTTTAGGGTGCCGAGTCAACAACCGGCTCTGCGATTCCGTTCCCGCATGCCGGATTTTGTTCCGCATTATTCGCGCCTTACCGGCAAGACCCCGCGCATTCCCGGCGCGCATGGGCTTGGAGGGCGGGGTTTTGCTTCCTATCTTTGCAGTGTAACCTGGGACGGAGCGGCAGACATGGCGGGCGGTTGGGCACGCGACGAGGCGGTCAACGAGCAGATCGATATCTCGACCCAGGAGGCGATCGAGCGGATGCGGGCGCGCAATGCGCATCGCACCGTGGGCGACAGTGCCGAATTCTGCGACGAATGCGACGAGCCTATTCCCGAGGCCCGGCGGCAGGCGATTCCCGGCGTGCGGCTGTGCGTCGAATGCCAGTCGGGGCGCGACAAGGCGTTCCGCCCGGTGGCGGGCATCAATCGGCGCGGGTCCAAGGATTCGCAGTTGAAATAGGGACTTGCGGTGGCGCGCCGTCCGCCGGACGATAGACATAAATATCTATCATCTTTATCGTGAAATTTTCCGCAGGTCGTGCTAGGCTGCAATCATGGCGCAGCAACCCGCTGCCGGTTTCATGGGAGGCATGAGATGACCAGCAAATGGAAGCGCAAGCTGAAACGGGCGCTGATCGAGGAGCGGCAGAAGCTGAAGGGCGCCGCCGGCGTGCTGGACGACAGCGCGGCGAACAGCCGGTCCGAATGACATTCATGGCAAGCCGGCAGGCGGCGGGGGAACCCGCCGCTTTTGGATTCACCAGCGCAGCACGGCCGAGCCCCAGGCCAGGCCGCCGCCGATGGCCTCGACCACCAGCAGGTCGCCGGGCTTGAAGCGGCCTTGCGCATCGGCGACCGACAGTGCCAGCGGGATCGATGCGGCCGAGGTATTGCCATGGTCCGCGACGGTCAGCACCACCTTCTGCATCGGCAGATGCATGCGCTTGGCGGTGGCCTCGATGATGCGCAGGTTGGCCTGGTGCGGCACCAGCCAATCCACCTGTTCGGGCGCGATCCCGGCCTTGTCCAGCGCGCGATGCGCGGTATCGGCCAGTTTCTCGACCGCATGGCGGAACACCAGGTTGCCCTGCATCCGTAGATACCCGGCGGTGCCGGTCGAGGCGACGCCGCCATCGACATAGAGCAGATCGCGATACTGCCCGTCGCTGTTCAGATCGGTGGCGAGGATGCCGCGGTCTTGCGCGGTGCCGTCGCCCTCGGCCGCCTCCAGCACCACGGCGCCGGCGCCGTCGCCGAACAGCACGCAGGTGCCGCGGTCGGTCCAGTCCATGATGCGGCTGAAGGTCTCGGCGCCGATGACCAGAACCCGCTCGGCCAAGCCGGCGCGGATCATCGCATCGGCATTGGCCAGCGCGAAGACGAAGCCGGCGCAGACCGCCTGGATGTCATAGGCAAAGCCGCGCGTCATACCCAGCCCCGCCTGCACCATGGTCGCGACCGAGGGGAAGGTCAGGTCGGGGGTCGAGGTCGCCACGATCACCGCGTCGATGTCCTGCGCCGCCAGTCCGGCCTTGTCCAGCGCCGCGCGGGCAGCCAGGATGCCGAGATCGCTGGTGCGCTGGCCCTCGGCCGCGAAATGGCGCCGCTCGATGCCGGTGCGGGCGCGGATCCATTCGTCGCTGGTGTCCAGCTTGTCCTCGAACCAGCTGTTCTCGACCACCCGTTCGGGCAGGTAGTGGCCGGTTCCCCGGACGATCGCTCGCCGCATCAGGACGCTCCCTCGGTTGGCGTGGCGCCATCGGTCTCGGCGCCGGCATGGATCTGGGCAAGGCGCGCCGCCAGCCGGTCCTGGAAGCCGGATTGCGCCAGTTGGAAGGCCAGCTTGACCGCCGCCGAAACCCCGGTCGCATCGGCCGAGCCATGCGATTTCACCACGGTTCCGTTCAGGCCCAGGAAGACGCCGCCATTGACGCGGCGCGGGTCGATGCGCTTTTGCAGCCGCTTCAGCGATCCCATCGCCAGCAGCGCCGCGAATTTCGACAGCACCGACTTGCCGAAGGCTTCCTTGAGCAGGTCGCCGACCAGCTTGGCGGTGCCCTCGCCGGTCTTCAGCGCGACATTGCCGGTGAAGCCGTCGGTGACGATCACATCCACCCGGTCCGAGGGCAGATCGCCGCCCTCGACGAAGCCGACATAGTCGAAATTCGCCGTCTGGGCCGAGGCGGGCATCAACTCATGCGCCTGCTTCAGCTCGGGGCGGCCCTTGTGTTCCTCGGTGCCGACGTTCAGCAGCCCGACGCGCGGCCGGGCCAGGCCCAACCCGTTGCGGGCATAGGCGGCGCCCATCAGCGCATAGGCCAGCAGGTCCTGCGCATCGGCGCGGATGTCAGCGCCCACGTCCAGCATGACGTTGAAGCCCTGCGGATTGCGCGAGGGCCAGAGGCAGGCGATGGCGGGGCGGTTCACGCCGGGCAGCTTGCGCAGCCGGATCATCGACATCGCCATCAGCGCGCCGGTATTGCCGCAGGAGACGGCGGCCGTGGCCTCGCCCTGCCGCACGGATTCGAGCGTGGACCACATCGAGGTGCCTTCGCCCTTGCGCAGCACCTGGCTGGGCTTGTCGCCCATCGTGACCACGCCGGGGGCGTCGCGGATGTCGCAACGCACGGAAAGCCCGGGCCGGCGGGCGACCAGGGCTTCCAGTTCGGCGCCGGGGCCGTGCAGGATGAAACGGATATCGGGGTTCTTCTCGGCGCTTTCGGCAATGCCGGCGACCACCACGGAAGGTCCGCGATCGCCGCCCATTGCATCAACCGAGATCACCACGCCCCCGGTCGCCGGGGTGCGCGGCAGCGTCGTGGAGCCTGCCGAGACCATATCCGCGGTCAGTCCGCTCAGGCCGCGTCTTCGTCCAGGTCGACCTCATTGGCCTGCGCCACGACCTCGCGGTCGGCGTAATGGCCGCAGGAGGGGCAGACGTGATGCGGGCGCTTCAGCTCGCCGCAGTTGCTGCATTCGTTCGGGTTGCCGGCGACCAGCGCGTCGTGCGAGCGGCGCATGTTGCGGCGGGACCGGGTAACTCGGTTCTGAGGGACGGCCATGTCTCAACCTCAAGTGGTTCGGGGGGCAACCCGACTGGGCGGCCCCGGATGCTGATTTCGTTTCTGGGGCGGGCATAGGCCAAGAGCGCGTGAACCGCAAGGCGCGAAACAAGTCTGGCGCACGGGGGCAACGGTCCGGGTGATGCCCCGCCGGTCGGATGAAGCGCGGAAAATAGCGGCTTTGCCGGTTTTCGCAAGGGAAAACTTGGGTGGGCGGGAAGAAAGCGCCGCCGGGCGGCGCTGCCTCCGGCGGGAGTATTTGGAAAACGGTGAAAGCGGGCGGCAGCGGCGCCGGCCTCGGGTGCGGGCCGGCGCGGCGGGTTCAGCGGCCCAGCTTGGCATGGACCTCGTCGAGGTCGACTTCATGCCTGGGATATTTGTTGTCGGGGTCGTCGAAGTCGTATTTGAACAGCTGGAAGTCCTTCTTGTAGATCTCCCAGACCAGATGGCGCGACAGGTCGTCGAAGTATTCGCTGATCCTGTGGGCGCGCTTGGGGCCGTGGCCCTCCGATTCGTTGAATTTCGGCACGTCGTTCACGTCGAGCGTCACCGGGGTCGGCGCCGCGTCCAGCACCTTCTGCATGCCCTCGTTGAACTTCTCGGTGAAGAAGATCTGGTCGTAGCGGCCGCCGTTCACGATGAAGGTCGAGATATGGCCCGACATGGCCGACCAGTGGATGTCCGGCTCCATCGGCCGGCGCCAGCGGATGGTGTCGCGCGCGAACAGCAGGAAGCGGCGGAAGCTGGCGACCTGGTCGAATTCGAAGCCGTTCTCGGGGCTGCCGACGTCGATGCCGTAGCGCTGGATCAGCTGCGGCACCAGGTTGCCGCGATAGCGCTTGCCGTTCCTCTGGATGCCGGCGATCTTGTCGAAGAACGAGGACAGGATGCGGCCATAGGGGTTCCTGACGCAGGTGAAGGTCAGCGCCTCATGCGCCTTGACCGATTTCTCGATCAGCGGCTGGCTGGCCTCCTGGTTCCACTTGTGCAGGCCGTCGGTGGAATCGTGGATGTCGCCGTCGAAATAGCGGCCGTGGTCCGAATAGAACATGATCTGCCCGATCGACGAACAGGCGCATTTCGGCACCACGCGATAGACCATGCTGCCGCTTTCGGTCATCCAAGTTCCTGGGAAGCCCATTCCGTGCCTTTCCTGTTCACATTGCCGCGCCCGCTGCGGGCCGGGTGCGGGCCGGGTTGCCGGCCCGGTCAAAATCGGTAAGGACACAAAGCAAATCACCGGCAGAGATTCAACCTGCTGTAGAGCGTTCCGGGCGCGAACCGGGAAGATGGGATAGAGAATGGCGCGGATTGCCTTCATTCTGCTTTGCCACAAGGATCCGAAGGGGGTCATTGCGCAGGCCAAGCGCCTGACCGCGACCGGCGACTATGTCTCGATCCATTTCGACGGCCGCGCCAATCCCAAGGACTTCGACGCCATCCGCGCGGCGCTGGCCGACAACCCGTCGGTGGTCTTTGCGCAGCGGCGCTGGAAATGCGGCTGGGGCGAGTGGTCGCTGGTCGGCGCCACGCTGGAGGCGGTGCGCTCGGCCGTGGCGGCCTTTCCGCTGGCGACGCATTTCTACATGCTCTCGGGCGATTGCATGCCGATCAAGTCGGCCGAATACGCCCGCGCCTTCCTCGACGCCGACGACTGCGACTATATCGAGAGCTTCGACTTCTTCGAATCGGACTGGATCAAGACCGGTTTCAAGGAAGAGCGGCTGATCTATCGCCACTGGTTCAACGAACGCACGCGGAAATGGCTGTTCTACGCCAGCTACGACCTGCAGAAGCGATTCGGCCTGACCCGCAGCATCCCGGCCGACATCCAGGTCATGATCGGCTCGCAATGGTGGTGCCTGCGCCGCCAGACCGTCGAGAAGGTGCTGGAGTTCTGCGCCGCGCGCTCCGATGTCATGCGCTTCTTCGCCACGACCTGGATCCCGGACGAGACCTTCTTCCAGACCATCGTGCCCCATGTCGTGCCGCGAAAGCAGATCCGCTCGCGCACGCTGACCTATCTGGTCTTCACCGATTACGGCATGCCGGTCACCTTCTACAACGACCAGTACGACCTGCTGATGGGCCAGGACTACCTGTTCGCGCGCAAGATCTCGCCCGAGGCGATCCGGCTGCGCGAAAGGCTGGGGGCGCTCTGGGCGGCGACCGGGGTGCATTTCCCGATCTCGAACGAGGCGACCGGGCTTTTCCGCTTCCTGACCGGGCAGGGCCGGGTCGGGCGCCGCTTCGGCCAGCGCTTCTGGGAGGCCGAGGGCAGCCTCGGGCGCAACAACACGCTGCTGCTGGTGGTCTCGAAGAAATGGCACGTCGCCAAGCGCCTGACCGCCGCGATCCGGGCCGAGACGACGATCCCGGCGGTGGATTTCCTGTTCAACGAGCTCGAGGCGCATCTGCCCGACCTGGGCGGGGTCGAGACCACGCTGGAAAAGCGCGACCGGCACCGCCGCGCGCTGATCCGGCTGCTGTTCGAGAATTTCGAGTCGAACCAGCTGGTGATCTGCCTCGATCCCTCGGCGCTGCACCTGATCCAGGACCTGATGGCCGACAAGGCCGACACAAGGCTGCTGCTGATCGATTCGGATTTCGACGACGATTACCTGCGCGGCCATATCGGCCGGGTCGGCCTGGCCGGGGCGCAGACCGCGCCCGAGGTGATCGAGCGGCTGCTGCCCACGGTGCGCGCCGACCTGGAGCACGAGGCCGAGCGGCTGCGCGACATGGATTTCCCCGGCTTCCACGCCATCGCCCCCTGGCGCAGCCCCGAGGAGAACGCCGTCCACCTGGCCCGCTTCCTCGACCTGCTGCCCGAGACCGCCCTGAAACTGGCCAAAATCCCGCACCTGTTCACCGATTGAGGAGACATCGCCATGCCGGCCTATGACCCGCAGAACATCTTTGCCCGTATCCTGCGCGGCGAGATCCCGAACGACACCGTGCTGGAGACCGAGCACACGCTGGTCTTCCGCGACATCCGCCCGCAGGCGCCGGTGCATGTGCTGGCGATCCCGCGCGGCGCCTATGTCAGCTACGACGATTTCGCGGCCAATGCCTCGGACGCCGAGATCGTCGACTTCCACCGCGCCATCGCCCGCGTGGTGCGCGAACTGGGCGTTGACCTGGACAGCGGCGCCGGCTTCCGCGCCATCACCAATGCCGGGCCGGACGGCGTGCAGGAGGTGCCGCATTTCCACATGCATATCCTGGGCGGCCGGCCGATGGGGCGCATGGTCTCGGCCGGCTGAGGCGCCTCAGCGCGAGGTCAGCTGGACGAAGACGTCTTCCAGGTCCGGCGCCTCGACCGCCACGTCGCGGATCGCAAGCCCCGCGTCGCGCAGCGCGTCGATGAGCCGGTCGGCCGCGATGCGCGAGGGGGCATAGCCGAGCGCCAGGCGGCCGTCGGCGCGACGCTCGGCCCGCACGCCCTCGGGCAGGGCGGGCAGGGCGCGATTCTCGCCGGTGTCGACGATCAGCGTCTTGGAATCGGCGCGGCCGAGTAGGGCGGCGGTCGGCTCGGACAGGATTAGTTCGCCGTGGTCGATGATGGCGATACGGTCGCACATCTGCTCGGCTTCCTCGAGGTAATGCGTGGTCAGGATGATGGTCATGCCCTGGTCGTTCAGCCGCCGCACGTTGCGCCACAGCATCTCGCGCAGCTGGATGTCCACCCCGGCGGTCGGCTCGTCCAGCACCAGGATCTGCGGCCGGTGCACCAGCGCCTTGGCCAGCAAGAGCCGCCGCTTCATGCCGCCCGACAGGTGGCGCGAATAGCTTTCCGCCTGGTCCGTCAGCCCGACCAGCTCCAGCAGCGCGTCGGTCCAGCGCTCGCGCTTCGGCACGCCATAGAGGCCGGCCTGCACCTCGAGGCTGGCGCGGGGCGACAGGAACGGGTCGATGTTCAGTTCCTGCGGCATGACGCCGATGGCGGCGCGGGACTGCCGCGGGTTCACGTCCTGGTCGAAGCCCCAGATCGTCACCCGGCCCGCGGTCTTGCGCACCAGCCCGGCCAGGATGTTGATCGTCGTGGACTTGCCGGCGCCGTTCGGACCCAGCAGGCCGAAGATCGAGCCGGCGGGAATCGCCAGGTCCAGCCCCTTCAGCGCCTGTTTTGCCGGCGCCTTGCCGGCGGCGGCATAGGTCTTGGTCAGGCCGCTGATTTCGATGGCGTTCGGACTGCTTGCAGGGGCTGGCATCGGCTCTTCGCGTTCATTATGATCGCCGCCGGTTTAACCGCGTTTGTCGTCAAAGCTCAAGGAACCGCCATGACCATCCCGGCCCCCGAGATCCAGACCGTCACCCGCTGGAAGGTCGCCTGCGACGGCGACGAGGCGCGGGGCCTTGGCCATCCGCGCGTCTGGCTGGCCATTCCGCAGGACAGCGGCTGGGTCGAATGCGGCTATTGCGACAAGCGCTTCGTCATCGACCGCGCCCACGCCCACGACGATCACTGACCCTGCGCCATGGCGGCCTTTGCGGGGGCGGCAGGGTTGCCGGCCTCCGGCGGGGGTATTTGTGAAACAGCGAAGGCGGGGGGCGGTCTTGGCCCGGTCGGCGCTTCGTGGCATCAAGGGACCTTGGATTGCCGGCAGAAGGATGGGGCGCAGATGACGGACGTATTCGGCAAGGGCCATCACCTGCATCTGATCGACGGCTCGGCCTTCATCTTTCGCGCCTATCACGCGCTGCCGCCGCTGACCCGGCGCTCGGACGGGCTGCCGATCGGGGCGGTCGCCGGTTTCTGCAACATGCTGTGGAAATATATCCAGGACGGCTCTGGCTCGGACCAGCCGACCCATGCCGCGGTGATCTTCGACCATAGCGCCAAGACCTTCCGCAACGACATCTATCCGCTCTACAAGGCGAACCGGCCCGAGCCGCCCGAGGATCTGCGGCCGCAGTTTCCCCTGACCCGCGAGGCGACGCGGGCCTTCAACATCGCCTGCATCGAGACCGAGGGCTACGAGGCCGACGACATCATCGCAGCGCTGTCCTGCCGGGCGCGCGATGCCGGCGGGCGCGTCACCATCATCAGCAGCGACAAGGACCTGATGCAGCTGGTCGGCGGCGGCGTCGAGATGATGGACCCGATCAAGGGCAAGCCCATCGGCCCCGACGAGGTGCGCGAGAAGTTCGGCGTCGGGCCCGAGCGGGTGGTGGACGTCCAGGCCCTGGCCGGCGATTCCGTCGACAACGTGCCGGGTGCGCCCGGGATCGGCATCAAGACCGCCGCGCAGCTGATCGAGGAATATGGTGACCTGGAGAGCCTGCTGGCGCGTGCGGGCGAGATCAAGCAGCCCAAGCGTCGCCAGACCCTGATCGACCATGCCGAGCAGATCCGCATCTCGAAGCGCCTGGTCGAGCTGGATTGCGACACGCCGCTGGACTTCACGCTGGAGAGCCTGTCGATCCGGGCCCCCGAGGCGCAGGCGCTGCTGGAATTCCTGCAGCGGATGGAGTTCCGCACCCTGGTCAACCGCGTGGCCGAGAAGCTGGGGGCCGCGGTGCCGGCCGCGCCCGAGATTGCGGTGGCGGCTGTCGCGGGGCCCGTGGCGCGGGAATTGCCGGCCATCGACCGCAGCCGCTACGAGGTCATCCGCGACGAGGCGGCTCTGGCCGCTTGGCTGGAGGGCATCGCCGAGACCGGCATCGTCGCCGTCGATACCGAGACCACCGGGCTGGACGAGATGGTGGCCGACCTGGTCGGGGTTTCGCTATGCACCGGGCCGGGGCGGGCCTGCTATATCCCGCTGGGCCATGTCGGCGAGGGCGCGACGGGCGACCTGTTCGGCGGGCCGGTGCTGGCCGAGGGGCAGGTCCCGGTCGACCGGGCGCTGGCGCTGCTGAAACCGGTGCTGGAGGATGATGCCACCCTGAAGATCGGCCAGAACATCAAGTATGACGTCAAGATCTTCGCCCGGCTGGGCATCCGCATGGCACCGGTCGAGGACACCATGCTGATGTCCTATGCGCTGAATGCCGGCACGCACAACCACGGCATGGACGAGCTGGCGCAGACCTATCTGGGCCATACCTGCGTGCCGATCAAGGACCTGATCGGCTCGGGCAAGGCGCAGATCGGCTTCCAGCAGGTCGCCATCGACAAGGCCGCCGAATATGCCGCCGAGGATGCCGAGGTGACCTGGCGGCTTTGGCATCATTTCCGTCCGCAGCTGGCGCGCGAGCGGGTGGCGAGCGCCTATGAGCGTCTGGAGCGGCCGATGGTGCCGGTGCTGGCCGGGATGGAGATGGCCGGCATCCGCATCGATGCCGACCACCTGCGCCGCATGTCGAGTGCCTTCGCCCAGAAGATGGCGGCGCTGGAGGCCGAGATCCACGCCCTGGCCGGCGGGTCCTTCAACGTCGGCAGCCCCAAGCAGCTGGGCGAGATCCTGTTCGACCGCATGGGGCTGGCCGGCGGCAAGCAGGGCAAGACCGGGGCCTTCTCGACCAGCGCCGAGGTGCTGGAGGACCTGGCGGCCGAGGGCCACGACCTGCCCTCGCGGGTGCTGGACTGGCGGGCGATCTCGAAGCTGAAATCGACCTATACCGATGCGCTGCCGCTGCATGTGAACGCGGCGACCGGGCGCGTCCACACCTGCTATTCCATTGCCGGCGCCCAGACCGGGCGGCTGGCCTCGACCGATCCGAACCTGCAGAACATTCCGGTCAGGACCGAGGAGGGCCGGCGCATCCGCGAGGCCTTCATCGCCGCCGAGGGGCACCGGCTGGTCAGCCTCGACTACAGCCAGATCGAGCTGCGCATCCTGGCGCATGTCGCGGCGATCCCGGCGTTGAAGCAGGCGTTCCGCGACGGCATCGACATCCACGCCATGACCGCGAGCCAGATGTTCGGCGTGCCGGTCGAGGGCATGGACCCGATGATCCGCCGCCGCGCCAAGGCGATCAATTTCGGGGT
Source organism: Paracoccus sp. DMF (assembly GCF_004407025.1). Classification (NCBI taxonomy): domain Bacteria; kingdom Pseudomonadati; phylum Pseudomonadota; class Alphaproteobacteria; order Rhodobacterales; family Paracoccaceae; genus Paracoccus; species Paracoccus sp. DMF. The sequence continues at coordinate 27,280 of NZ_SOKV02000024.1, read as the reverse complement.
GATCTACGGCATTTCCGGCTTCGGCCTGTCGCGCAACCTGCGCATTCCGCGCGCCGAGGCGCAGGCCTTCATCGACACCTATTTCGAGCGTTTCCCCGAGATCCGCGCCTATATGGACCGCACCGTGGCCGAGGCCAAGCAGGACGGCTTCGTGCGCACGCTGTTCGGGCGGCGCATCAACACCCCGGGCATCAACCTCAGCGGCCCTTCGGCCGGGGGCGCGCGGCGGGCGGCGATCAATGCGCCGATCCAGGGCGCGGCGGCCGACATCATCCGGCGCGCCATGATCCGCATGCCCGAGGCCATCGCGCATCTGCCGGCGCGGATGCTGCTGCAGGTGCATGACGAGCTGGTCTTCGAGGTCGAGGAAGGGGCGGTTCCGGAACTGATCGAGGTGGCGCGCGGCGTCATGCAGGGCGCGGCCGAGCCGGCCGTGCGGCTGGACGTGCCGCTGATCGTCGATGCCGGGCAGGGGGCAAGCTGGGCCGAGGCGCATTGACGAAGGCGGCCGCGCTTGTGGCGCGGCCGCTTGGGTATTTGCAGAGCAAAGAAGCCGAGGCCTCAGATGGCGCCGGAATGGCCCGAGGCGGCCATGTCGTAGCCGTCGAACATGCGGGCGATCATCCGCGTCAGCGGCCGGCCCTCGGGCGTGATGCTGAGGCCGGTCGCGTCGCATTCGACCATCTCGCCGAAACGCTCGGCCACCGGGGCGAAGAGGCGGGCGAGGCTTTCGGCGTCGAAGCCGTGGGCGGCGAATTCCTGTGCTTCGATGCGGAAGTCGCACATCAGCGCCTCGATCATGCGGGCGCGCCAGCGGTCCTCGGCGCTGAAGACATGGCCGCGGGTGGTGGCGAAGCGGCCGGCGCGGACATGGCCCAGATAGGCGCCGGTCGCCGGCGCGTTCTGGGCATAGCCCTGCGGAAAGCGCGAGATCGACGAGGCGCCAAGCCCGACCAGCACCTCGGCCCGGTCGTCGGTATAGCCCTGGAAGTTGCGGCGCAGCAGCCCGGCCTTTTGCGCCGTGGCCAGCCCGTCGCCGGGGCGGGCGAAATGGTCGATGCCGATCTCGTCATAGCCGTCGGCCAGGAACAGCGCTCGGGCGGTCTCGAAGAGCTTGAGCCGGCCATGCGGGTCCGGCAGCGATTCCGAGGGGATCATCACCTGGCGCTTGGCCATCCAGGGCACATGCGCATAGCCGTAGAGCGCCACCCGGTCCGGCGACAGCGCCAGAAGTTTCTGCACCGATTCGGCGATGCGGCGCGGATCCTGCTCGGGCAGGCCATAGAGGATGTCGGCATTCAGGCTGGCGACGCCGCGGTCGCGGATCATGTCCACGGCGCGCTTGGTCAGCTCGAAGCTCTGCTCGCGGCCGATGATGCGCTGGATCTCGGGGTCGAAGTCCTGCACCCCGATCGAGGCCCGGGTCAGGCCCGATTCGGCCAGGGCGTCCATGCGGGGCTCGTCGATTTCGTTCGGGTCGATCTCGACCGAGAACTCGGCGCCCTCGGCCAGCGGGAAGGCGTCGCGGACGGCCTGGGCCAGGTCGCGCATCATGTCGGGCTGCATCAGCGTCGGCGTGCCGCCGCCCCAATGCAGCCGCGACAGCCGCACGCCGCGAGGCAGCGCGGCGCGCAGCGTCTCGAGCTCGGTCAGCAGCGCCTGGACATAGGCGCGCACCGGCGCATCCGACTGCGTGCCCTGGGTGCGGCAGGCGCAGAACCAGCACAGCCGCCGGCAGAACGGCACATGCATGTAGAGCGAGATCGCCGCGCCTTCGGGAATCGCATCCAGCCAGCGGCCGAATTCGGCCCCGTTCACGGCGGGGGTGAAATGGGGTGCCGTGGGGTAGCTGGTATAGCGCGGAACCCGCGCGTCAAACAGTCCCAGGCGTTCAAGTTGCGATTGCTGTGTCATGACGCTATCCTTGCAGCAGAACACGCGCCAGGACATTGACCCAGATCAACATGCCACACGACGCCGCCCTTGTTGCGACGCAGCAGCCCTGCCACATCTGCCCGATCAAGGAACGGGCAGTATGTTCGCATTGCGGCGGCGACGAGCTTTCCGAGCTGGAGAGCATGAAATACTATCGCCGCTTCGAGGCCGGGCAGGTCGTGGTCTGGGCCGGCGACCGGCTGGATTTCGTGGGTTCCGTAGTGTCCGGCATGGCCGGGCTGACCCAGCAGCTCGAGGATGGCCGCACGCAGATGGTCGGGCTTCTGCTGCCCAGCGATTTCCTGGGCCGGCCAGGGCGCGACGTCGCGGCCTACACCGTGACCGCGACCAGCGACCTGCTCTTGTGCTGCTTTCGCCGCAAGCCCTTCGAAAAGCTGCTGATCGACATTCCGCGCATCGCCGGCCGGCTGCTGGAGATGACGCTGGACGAGCTTGACGCCGCCCGCGACTGGCTCTTGCTGCTGGGCCGCAAGTCGGCGCGCGAGAAGATCGCCTCGCTGCTGGTGATCCTGGCGCGGCGCGAGGCGGCGCTGATCAAGCGCCGGCCCGAGGGGCGCATCGCCATCGAACTGCCGCTGACCCGCGAGGCCATGGCCGATTACCTGGGGCTGACGCTGGAGACCGTCAGCCGGCAGATGAGCGCCCTGAAGCGCGAGGGGGTGATCGAGCTTGACGGCAAGCGCCGGGTCATCGTGCCCTCGTTCCAGCGCCTGGTCCTGGAAAGCGGCGACGATTCGGACGGCGGTCCGCTGAGCTGAGGGCAAAGCGGGGGCCAAGCCCCCGCCGGCCGGCCCCGTCAGCGCGCCATCAGCACCGGCACCTCGGCCTTTTCCAGCATGTTGCGCGTCGCGCCGCCCAGGATCGCCTGGCGGAAGCGCGAATGGCCATAGGCCCCCATGACCAGCATGTCGGCGCCGATCTCGGTCACGCGCCGGTTCAGGATGTCGCTGACCTGGGGCAGGGTGCGCGCCAGCACCGAGATCTCGGCCCGCACGCCGTGGCGGGTCAGCATCTGGCACAGCGCCCCGCCGGGGTCCGAGCGTTCGGGGCCGTTGGGCGAGGGGTCGATCACGGTGATCTCGACGCATTCGGCGGCGATCAGCAGCGGCAGGGCGCGGCGCACGGCGGCCAGGGCCTCGTTCGACTGGTTCCAGGCGATGACGATGCGCTTGCCGAAGGGCTCGGTCAGCTGGTGCGGCACGATCAGCACCGGGGCCGAGCCCTCGAACAGCGCCGCCTCGGTGATCGCCTCTGCATCGGGGGTCGCGCCGGGGCCATAGGGCCGGTTCAGCACCACCAGATCGGAATAGCGCGCCCGCATGCCGACCAGCGTGGACATGCCGCCGACCTGGGCGACGGCGGAATCGACCGACCAGCGCACGTCCTCGGCGTTCAGCCGCTCGCGCACCTTCTGCTCCAGGTCGCTGGCGGCGGCCATGGCCTTGTCGATGGATTCCTGGAACACATAGGCCGAGGCGCCGGCATAGTAATAGCCGCTTTGCGTGTGGTCGACGCCCATGCAGAAGACGTCGAGATGCGCATCCTCGCGCCGGGTCATGGCAAGCGCCGCGTCCAGTTGCTCGTGCTGGCCGGTCTCGGTCAGGACGGTCAGGATGGTCTTGTATCCCATGGGCAGTCTCCTTTTTGGCATTTGGTCCCGGGCGCCGGCTTCCCGGAAGGGAATCAAGGGCCTGGCCGGCGCTGGCGTGGCCATCCTGTCCGGTCAGGGGACGATTTTACACCCCTTGCGAACGAAACGATTGATGCAGATCAAAGTGTAACGAAACCGTGCGCCTGTAGAAGGTGGGTGTCGAGGCCGAAATTCCAGCGCATGCGCGGGTGATTCGCGGCCGCCGGCAAAGGATGAAGGACAGGAAAGTCATGTTGGATACCATCAAGCTGATCGCGCTGGGGGTGATCGCGGTTCTGGCCGCCCTCGCCGCCAATTACGCGCGACCCGATGATCCCGCCTATCTGGTGAACGCGCTGATCGTGATGCTGGCAGCCGGGTTCATGTTCATGCGGGTGCTGCGCCAGATGGGCAACGAGCAGCCGCTGCTCGACCCGCACCCGGAAAACGAATACCTGGACGGCGTGGTCCGGGCCGGGGTCGTCGCCACCGCATTCTGGGGCGTGGTCGGCTTCCTGGTCGGCGTGGTCATCGCCTTCCAGCTGGCCTTCCCGGCGCTGAACCTCAGCGACTTCACCATGGGCTACACGAACTTCGGCAAGCTGCGGCCGCTGCATACCAGCGCGGTGATCTTCGCCTTTGGCGGCAACGCGCTGATCGCGACCTCGTTCTACGTGGTGCAGCGCACCTCGGCGGCGCGGCTCTGGGGCGGCAATGCCGCCTGGTTCGTGTTCTGGGGCTACAACCTGTTCATCGTCCTGGCCGCGACCGGCTATATCCTGGGCGCCACCCAGTCCAAGGAATACGCCGAGCCGGAATGGTATGTCGACTGGTGGCTGACGCTGGTCTGGGTCGTCTATCTCGCGGTGTTCCTGGGCACGATCCTGAAGCGCAAGGAACCGCATATCTACGTGGCGAACTGGTTCTACCTGTCCTTCATCGTCACCATCGCCATGCTGCATATCGTCAACAACCTGTCGGTGCCGGTCAGCTTCCTGGGCTCGAAATCGGTGCAGGTGTTCTCGGGCGTGCAGGACGGCATGGTGCAATGGTGGTATGGCCACAACGCCGTGGGCTTCTTCCTGACCGCCGGCTTCCTGGGCATGATGTATTACTTCATCCCCAAACAGGCCGAGCGTCCCGTCTACAGCTACAAGCTGTCCATCATCCACTTCTGGGCGCTGATCTTCCTCTATATCTGGGCCGGTCCGCACCACCTGCACTATACCGCGCTGCCCGACTGGGCCTCGACGCTGGGCATGGTGTTCTCGATCATCCTGTGGATGCCCTCGTGGGGTGGCATGATCAACGGGCTGATGACGCTCTCGGGCGCCTGGGACAAGCTGCGCACCGATCCGATCATCCGCATGATGGTGGTGGCCGTCGGCTTCTACGGCATGGCGACCTTTGAAGGGCCGATGATGTCGATCAAGGCGGTGAACTCGCTGTCGCACTATACCGACTGGACCATCGGCCACGTGCATTCCGGCGCCCTGGGCTGGAACGGCATGATCACCTTCGGCGCGCTCTACTACCTGACGCCGCGTCTCTGGGGCCGCGAGCGGCTGTATTCCACCGCGCTGGTCAGCTGGCACTTCTGGCTCGCCACCATCGGCCTGGTGCTCTACGCCGCCTCGATGTGGGTCTCGGGCATCATGGAAGGGCTGATGTGGCGCGAGGTCGACGCCCAGGGCTTCCTGGTCAACGCCTTCGCCGACACCGTGGCCGCCAAGTTCCCGATGAACGTGGTGCGTGGCCTGGGGGGTGTGCTCTATCTCAGCGGCGCGCTGATCATGTGCTACAACCTGTGGGCCACCGTCGCCAGGCAACCCAAGACCGCAACCACCGCCGTCGCGGTTCCGGCAGAGTAAGGGCGCATCATGGCAATCCTTGAAAAACACAAGGTTCTGGAAAAGAACGCCACGCTGCTGCTGGTCTTTTCCTTCCTGGTCGTCACCATCGGCGGCATCGTCGAGATCGCGCCGCTGTTCTATCTGCAGAACACCATCGAGACGGTGACGGGCATGCGGCCCTATACGCCCCTGGAGCTGAAGGGCCGCGACATCTATGTCCGCGAGGGCTGCTATGTCTGCCATAGCCAGATGATCCGCCCGATGCGCGACGAGGTCGAACGCTATGGCCACTACAGCCTGGCGGCCGAGTCGATGTATGACCATCCATTCCAATGGGGGTCGAAACGCACCGGGCCGGACCTGGCCCGGGTGGGCGGGCGCTATTCGGACGAATGGCACATCGACCACCTGACCAATCCGCAGGCGGTGGTGCCGGAATCGATCATGCCGAAATACGGCTTCCTGCATGACCGGATCATCGACGCCTCGAACATGCAGGACCGGCTGAAGACCGACGCGCTGGTCGGTGTGCCCTACAGCGAGGAGATGGTGACGAATGCCGCCGCCGATTTCCGCGCCCAGGCCGATCCCGACGCGGATGCCTCGGGGCTGGAAGAGCGCTATCCGGGCGCATTGCAGCGCAACTACGACCGCCGCGCCGGCGTGTCGGAAATGGACGCCCTGATCGCCTATCTGCAGGTGCTGGGCACGATGGTCGACTTCTCGACCTTCGAGCCCGACCCGAACCGCTGAGGCCCGCCATGGAGATCTATTCCTTCCTGCGCGAACTGGCCGACAGCTGGGTGCTGCTGTCCCTGGTGCTGTTCTTCCTGGGGGCGATCGCCTTCGTCCTCAGGCCCGGCTCGCGCCGGCTGCACCGCGATGCCGCGGAAAGCATTTTCCGTAACGAGACGAGTCCCGCCACGGCGGGCGAGAAGGAGGTCGAGTGATGGCCGACACCGACGACGAGCACACCAGCCCCCAGAACCCCGACAACCGGATCGAGCTGGAACGCATGGCCGCGGACCAGGAGAACAAGGCGCAGATCGCCGCGCATCCGCCCGTGGGACCCGACGGCCGGCCGCTGCACCGCCCGGTCGGCAGCACCCGCGTGGTGCGCGACCGCAAGGGCGTGCGCAAGGTGGTCGAGGTGCCCTCGACCGGCCATAGCTGGGACGGGATCGAGGAATACGACAACCCGCTGCCGCGCTGGTGGCTGTGGTCCTTCTATGCCACCATCGTCTGGGGCCTGGCCTATGTCGTGGCCTATCCGGCCATCCCGCTGCTGTCGGGTTCGACCCAGGGCGTGCTGGGCACCACCTATCGCAGCGATGTCGCGGCCGAGATCCAGCGCTTCAACGACGCCAACGCTCCGATCCAGGCCAAGCTGGTCGAGACGCCGCTGGACCAGGTCGCCGCCGATCCGGAGCTTGCGAACTATTCCGCCAATGCCGGGGCCGCGATCTTCCGCACCTGGTGCGCGCAGTGCCACGGCTCGGGCGCGGGCGGCAATCCGGGCTATCCGACGCTCTTGGACAACGACTGGCTGTGGGGCGGCACGCTGGACGACATCCACACCACCGTCCAGCACGGCATCCGCGATCCCAAGGACGAGGAGACCCGCTATTCCGAAATGCCGAAATTCGGCACCGACGAATTGCTGGACAACAGCCAGATCGCCCAGGTGGTGAACTATGTGCTGGAACTGGGCGGGCAGCCGCATGACGCAGACCTCGCGGCCGAGGGCGCGGCGGTCTTCGCTGACAACTGCACTGCCTGCCATGCCGAGGACGGCAAGGGCGACCGGGCGCAGGGCGCGCCGGACCTGACCGACGCGGTCTGGCTCTATGGTTCGGACCCGGCGACGATCACCCGCATCGTCCACGACGGTCCCTTCGGCGTCATGCCGGCCTGGAACGGCCGGCTGTCCGAGGCGGATATCCGCGCCGTCGCATCCTATGTGCACGGTCTGGGCGGCGGCGAATAGCGCCCAGACAAGCACCCCGAATCCGTGGCCGGGCAACCGGCCCCGGAGGCACCGGCCCCCCGTCCTGTTCGCGCGTTTCCAGGGGGGCCGGTGTTTTTATCAAACGCGAATCCCCGGGGGCGGCGCAAGTCGCCTTCGCGCATGTCCGTGGCCATGATGCGACAATGCGGCCCATGCCGGCCGCTGCCCGGCCTGTGTATAAGTCGCCCAGCCCCGCGCTTGACGCAGATCAAAGCGCCCCCGCGGCCAGGGCCTATACCCAAGCCACGCGCAACAGGAGCCAATCATGTCGCAATCCGACATCGACCCGCCACGTCTCTATGCCGCCCGCGAGCCGATCTTTCCGCGCCGGGTGCAAGGCACCTTTCGCAACCTGAAATGGGTCATCATGGCGGTGACGCTGGGGATCTATTACCTCACGCCCTGGATCCGCTGGGACCGCGGCCCCAGCCTGCCGGACCAGGCAGTGCTGGTCGATCTGGCAAACCGCCGCTTCTATTTCTTCTGGATCGAGATCTGGCCGCATGAATTCTATTTCGTCGCGGGCCTGCTGGTCATGGCGGGGCTGGGGCTCTTTCTGTTCACCTCGGCGCTGGGGCGGGTCTGGTGCGGCTATGCCTGTCCGCAGACGGTCTGGACCGACCTGTTCATCCTGACCGAGCGCTGGATCGAGGGCGACCGCAACGCCCGCGTCCGGCTGTGGAATGAGCCCTGGAGCGCCAGGAAACTGCGGCTGCGGCTGTCGAAATGGACCATCTGGCTGGTGATCGCGGCGCTGACCGGCGGCGCCTGGGTGTTCTATTTCACCGACGCGCCGACGCTTCTGGGCAACCTGCTGACCGGCCAGGCGCATCCGGTGGCCTATATCACCATCGCGACCATGACCGCGACGACCTTCCTGTTCGGCGGCTTCGCCCGCGAACAGATCTGCATCTATGCCTGCCCCTGGCCGCGCATCCAAGCCGCGATGATGGACGAGGACACGCTGACCGTCGCCTATCGCGACTGGCGCGGCGAGGAACGCGGCAAGATCCACAAGGGCGAGCTGACCCGCTCGGACGGCGGCACCAAGGGCGATTGCATCGACTGCATGGCCTGCGTCAACGTCTGCCCGATGGGCATCGACATCCGCGACGGGCAGCAGATGGAATGCATCACCTGCGCCTTGTGCATCGACGCCTGCGACGACGTGATGGACAAGATCGGCAAGCCGCGCGGGCTGATCGACTACATGGCGCTGCGCGACGAGACCGCCGAGCGCGCCGGCGGCCAGCCGAAGCCGCTGATGAAGCACATCCTGCGCCCGCGCACGATCCTGTATTTCACGCTCTGGGCCGGGATCGGCGTGGCGCTGGTCGCGGCGCTGTTCATGCGCTCGCCGCTCGACCTCAACGTGACGCCGGTGCGCAATCCGCTCTATGTCACCATGGCCGATGGCGCGATCCGCAATACCTATGCGCTGCGGCTGCGCAACAAGCAGGCCGAGGCGCATGACTTCACCCTGTCCGTCGCCGGCCCCGGCGGCAGCGCGCCGGCGGGCACCCAGGTCACGCTGGAGGGCCAGCCCGATGGCCGGGTCAGCGTCGCGGCCGACAGCACCCAGACCCAGCGCGTCTATATCACCGCCGAAAAGGGCTCGGCCCTGGCCGAGGGCGGACAGGCGGAGTTGACGCTTTGGGTCGAGGATGCCACCGATGGCGTCAGGGCCAGCATCGACACGGTCTTTCACGGAAGGAGCGAATGATGGCGCGCGAACTGACCGGCCGGCATGTGCTGCTGATTACCCTCGCGGCCTTCGGCACCATCATCGCGGTCAATGTCTTCATGGCCGTCAAGGCGGTCGGGACCTTCCCGGGACTCGAGGTCAAGAACAGCTATGTCGCCTCGCAGTCCTTCGACCGCGAGCGCGCGGCCCAGCAGGCGCTGGACTGGACCGCGACGCCCGATTACGACGGGCGCGAGCTGGTGCTGGTGATCCGCGACGCCCAAGGCAATCCGGCCCCGGTCCGGACGCTGGACGTGACCATCGGCCGCCCGACCCATGTGCGCGAGGACCAGCACCCGGCCTTCACCTATTCCGGCGGGCTGTTCCGCGCGCCGTTGCATCTGGCGCCGGGGCTGTGGAACATCCACCTGGTGGCGACGGCGCCCGACGGCACGGTGTTTCGCCAGCGCATCGACCACTACCACGGCAACCGGGTGAACTGAGATGTCCGACGCCACCCTGCACGATCATGAACTGCGGCTCTCGGCCTGCCCGGCCTGCGACGCGGCGCCCCTGGCGCAGCGCCTGGCCGATGCGCGGGGCGGGCAGGCCGATGTGATCCTGTCGCTGCCGACCATCCATTGCGCGACCTGCATCACCGATGTCGAGCGGGTGCTGGCCCGCCATCCCGGCGTGCGCGCGGCGCGGGTGAACCTGACCCTGCGTCGGGTGACGGTGGACGCCCCGGGCATGGCCGCCGCCGAGCTGATCCCGGTCGTCGAATCCATCGGCTACGAGGCGCATGAACTCGACCCTGCCGCGCTGTCGGCCAGCGCCGCCGACCGGCAGGGCCGCGACATCCTGATGCGCATCGGCGTCTCGGGTTTCGCGATGATGAACATCATGATCCTGTCCGTCGCGGTCTGGTCGGGGGCCGACGCTGCCACCCGCGACCTGTTCCACTGGATCTCGGGCGCCATCGCCCTGCCGACGGTGGCCTTTGCCGGCCAGCCGTTCTTTGCCAGCGCCTGGCGGGCCTTGCGGCACGGCCGGCTGGGCATGGACGTGCCGATCTCGCTGGCGCTGGTGCTGGCCTCGGCGATCTCGGTCTATGAGACGGTGCATTCCGGCCATCACGCCTATTTCGACGCGGCGGTGATGCTGTGCTTCTTCCTGCTGATCGGCCGCTACCTGGACTATCGTACCCGCGCCGTGGCGCGTTCCGCCGCCGAGGAGCTGACCGCGCTCGAGGTGCCGCGCGCCTTTCGCCTGACCGCGGCGGGGGAGGAGCCGGTGCCGGTGGCCGAGCTGGTGCCGGGCGACCTGATCCGCATCCGCCCGGGCGCCCGCGTGCCCGCCGATGGCGAGATCACCGAAGGCCGCAGCGAGATCGACCGCGCGCTTCTGACCGGGGAAAGCATCCCGGTCGCGGCCGCGCCGGGCATGGCGCTGTCGGCAGGCGAGGTGAACCTGACCGGGCCCCTGGTCCTGCGCGTGACGGCGGCCGGGCGCGACAGCTCGCTCTCGCGGCTGACGGCGCTGGTCGCGGCGGCGGAATCGGCGCGCGGGCATTACACCGGCCTCGCCGACCGGGCCTCGCGGCTTTATTCGCCGCTGGTGCATCTGATGGCCTTCTGCAGCTTCCTCGGCTGGTATCTGGCCACGCATGACCTGCGGCTGGCGGTGAACGTCGCCGCGGCGGTGCTGATCATCACCTGCCCCTGCGCCCTGGGCCTGGCGGTGCCGGCGGTGATCACCGCGGCCTCGGGGCGGCTGTTCCGGCGCGGCATGCTGATCAAGGACGGCACGGCGCTGGAGCGGCTGGCCGATGTCGATTGCGTGGTCTTCGACAAGACCGGGACGCTGACCATGGGCGTGCCGCAGCTGGTGTCGCTGGCGCCGATCCCGGCCGAGGCCCGGCCGCTGGCCTTGGCCCTGGCCCAAGGGTCGGGCCACCCGCTGTCGCAGGCCCTGGCCCAGGCGCTGGCCGAGGCGGGCACGCAGCCGGCGGCCCTGGACGACCTGCGCGAGGTGCCGGGTTACGGTATCGCCGGGCGCTGGCAGGGCCGCGAGGTTCGGCTGGGCCGCGCCGACTGGCTGGGCGCCAGCCATGGCGAAGCGCGACTTTCGGCCAGCTGGCTGGACCTGGGGCAGGGCGCTCCGATCCGGCTGGAGTTTTCCGACCGGCTGCGCCCGGGCGCCGAGGCCTGCGTCGCCCGGCTGCTGGCGCGGCGGCAGCGCGTGCTGCTGCTTTCGGGTGATGCGGCGCCGGTGGTCGAGGATCTGGCGGCGCGGCTCGGCATCGCCGAATGGCGCGCCGGGGTGACGCCGCTCGACAAGGCCGAGACCGTCCGCGGCTTGGGCAGTGAAGGGCGGCATGTGCTGATGGTCGGCGATGGGCTCAATGATACCGCCGCGCTGGCCGAGGCGCATGTCTCGATCTCGCCCGCCTCGGCGCTGGATGCGGCGCGCACCGCCTCGGACATCGTGCTGATGGGCAGCGATCTTGCCCCGGTGGCCGAGGCGCTGGACGTCGCCCGCCGTGCGCGTTCGCGGATCAAGGAGAATTTCGCGATTTCGCTGGGCTATAATGTCGTCGCGGTGCCCTTTGCCATCGCGGGTCTCGCGACGCCGCTGATGGCGGCGCTGGCCATGTCGCTGAGTTCGATCAGCGTGACGCTGAACGCCTTGCGGCTGCGCTAGGGAGAGTTGCCATGGAAGTTCTCAGCATCCTGATTCCGGTTTCCCTGGGCCTGGGCACGCTGGGCCTTCTGGCCTTCGTCTGGGCCCTGCGCGGCCGGCAATACGAGGATCCCAAGGGCGATGCCGAGCGGATCCTCAGCCAGGAATGGGACGATCATCCGAAACCCTGAGCCGAAAAGCGGGGGTATCGGCGCAGCGGGGTAGGGCCGGACAACCGACCGCAGAGCCCCGGGCGTCTCTCCTTTCTGAAAGCGTTACCTTTTCGCAGAGCCAACCCGGGCAAATCGCCCTCTCGGATGATCGCGGCACGCAAGGCGCGCGTTGCACGTAGACGGTTCGCCGTTTCGCACCATCATGCTTTGGGCGGTCTCCCTTCAGTCAGCCCGTGGCGTAGCATAAGGCGCGTCTTATGCCGAACCGCCATCGCGTAATCGACCGGCTGCCTGCCGCCTGCCGCCATGCCGGTCAGGAAGCGCAGCGTCAGAGGCCCAGGACCGCATGCCGTCCCTGTCAGCTGCCGGAAAGGGTAATCGTCTGGACTCGGTCAGGCTCGGCTTGGGAATGGGCATTTCTGGTCGAATCGAGTCAATTTCCCGGTTGCCGGCCCAAGCTCTGCCATTTTCAGCAGCCTGCTGACGCTGCCGAAGTCTTGTGACCAAGCAAGTCCAGGAAATGCGGGTGCGCAAGCCGAAGCCCTGCTGAAGCTACCTAAGTCCGGCGACCAAGCAAAGTGCCCGAAGCAAGCCAAGGCGCTCGAAAGACAAATCCCGGCCTCTCGACCGGGACTTTGCAGCGCTCATGCGGATCAGAGTTCATCGGCCCCGCGGTCGATCCCGGCAATCAGGGACCAACCACCGTGCAGTCCTGCTGCCGCGCGGCCAGGCGGTCACAGGCCAGTTCGGCGGTCTCTTTCGCCATGCCGACGAAATTCGCCTCGAAGCCGCGCTTGGTATTGGCGACGCGGCTGACCGCGCTGCCCAGCGCGGCGCTTTCCTGCAACGCCGTCTTCAACAGCAACTGTTCTGCCTCGCGCTGCGAGCGAAACAGGCCCAGGGTCACGCCCCAGCCCTTGCCGCCGCCGGTCCCGCGCGAGACGATCTCGGTCGCCTCGGGCACGGCTTCCTCAGGCTCCAGCGAGGCCAGGATGATGGTTTCCGAACGCCGCTCGGGCGCAGGCGAGGCCAGCAGCGCCAGGCTTTCCGGCTGCGGCGCGGTGCTTTGCACGAACAGCGAGGCGGAGCCGGCCGTATCAGCCGGCGCCAAGCTGGCCGACCGGTCGCCGCGCGGCGCCGGGGCAGGGCGGACCGCGTCGATCCGGTTCGCGGCCGGCTGGCTTTGCACCGGCTCGGCCATCGCTTCAGAGGCGTCGCCTTCTTCCGGGCGCGCCGCGGGGCGGGCGGCCCGGGCCAGCACCTCCGGATCGACGGCGGCATTGGCGACCGGGCCCGCGCCGGGCTTGCGGTTCGGCCGGGCGCTGGCGGCCAGCGTGCCGGCATCGCCCGTGGCGCGCGAACCGGCCCTGGCCTGGGCGCGCGACACCGCCGCCGAGATCGCCGCCGGGGTCACCACCGCCGCGGTCGAAGCCCGCGCCACCGGCCGGTCCGAGGCCGAGAGCTGCACCGAGGATGCGGCGGCGCCGGGGCTCGTCGGCACCACGGTCGCGACCTGCACCGTGCGGCGCACCTTCTTCTCGGCCACGAGCTGCGGCGGGGCGGGCTTTACCTCACGCACACGGGTGGGGGCCTTTCCGAAACCGGCATCCAGCAGCTGCGCCATCACCGCGTTGCGATGCGCGGTCGAATTGCCGCCCAGCACCGTCGCCACGATGCGCTTGGAGCCGCGCTTGGCCGAGGCGGTCAGGTTGAACCCCGCCGCGCGGGTATAGCCGGTCTTGATCCCGTCCGCGCCCTCGTAGCTGTCGAGGAAACGGCGGTTGGTGCTCGACACCGTGGCGATGCCGGCATCCGCCGAGCGGCGCGAGAAGATCGAGTAATATTGCGGGAAATCGTAGAACAGCCGCCGGCCCAGGATCGACATGTCGCGGGCGGTGGAATAATGCCCCTCGGTCGTCAACCCGTTGGCGTTGCGGAAATTCGAGTTGCGCATGCCGAGCGCGCGCGCCATCTGCGTCATCTGCGCGGCGAATTGCGCTTCGGAGCCCGCCAGGCCTTCGCCGATCACGGTGGCGGCGTCATTGGCGGATTTCACTGCCGCGGCGCGGATCAGATAGCGCAGCTCGATCCGCTGCCCCGGCTTCAGCCCCAGCCGCGACGGCGGCTGCGAGGCGGCATGGCTCGACACCAGGAACTTGCTGTCCAGCCGCACCTGGCCGCGCTCGATGGCGTTGAAGGCCAGGTAAAGCGTCATCATCTTGGTCAGCGAGGCGGGGTGCAGCCGCGTGTCGGCGTTCTGCGAATAGATTTCCTGCCCCGTGCGCGCATCCATGACGAAGGCCGCGAAAGGCGCCGCTGCCACGGCCATGGGCATGGCCCATGCCAATAGGATCATCAGTCCCAAGCGGACATTCTTGCTGATTCTGCTCACGGTCCCGGTCTTTCTGCCTCTGAGGGCCCGTTCATTATGCGGGCCCTTCATTAATAAAGTGACAATAACACGCATTCCTGCGCACGGAAACCGTAAGTTTGGGGCCGTAGCGCGCAATCTGCCGGCGGTTGCATGCCCCTTGCGGCGGCGCCCCCAGGGCGGGGCTTACCAACCGGGGGGAAAGTGCCTATATTCGGTCGCAGAACCGTTCCCATCCTGTTGCAAGCCTCGTGACCAGACCGCAGATGACCAACTCACCCGGAGACCGCGACGAGGTCGAGCTGGGGGTCAAGACCCGCCCCCGCACGAAACGGCCGCCGATGTACAAGGTGTTGCTGCTGAACGACGATTTCACGCCGATGGAATTCGTCGTCCATGTGCTCGAGCGGCTGTTCAGCATGACCCACGGCCAGGCGATCGAGATCATGCTGACCGTGCATCGCAAGGGGGTGGCGGTGGTCGGCGTGTTCTCGCACGAGATCGCGGAAACCAAGGTGGCGCAGGTGATGGAACTTGCCCGCCGTCAGCAGCATCCGCTGCAATGCACCATGGAAAAAGAGTAGAAATTGGCTGGATCACGGCTGGAACTTGTCTTTGGCGGTGAGCCGCCCGAGGGTCGCCTGTTGTTGCTGGGTGCCGGCGCCGACACGGACCTTTCCCCTTTCGACGCCGCGCGCACGCAGGCCGTGCAGGGGTTCTTTCCCGACCACCAGGCGCTGAAGGCGCGGGGTTTCGATGTCGTAACCGCGGCCTCGGGTTCCTTCGACGCGGCGGTGGTGTTTCTGCCGCGCGCCCGGGCCGAGGCGCGCGCCCGCATCGCCGAGGCGGCCTCGCGGCTGTCACCCGGCGCCGCGCTGTGGATCGACGGGCAAAAGACCGATGGCATCGACGCCGTGCTGAAAGAGATGCGCGGCCTTGCCCCGGTCGACGGGATCGAATCGCGCGGCCATGGCAAGATCTTTCGCGTGACGCTGCCCGAGCCGGGCTGGCTGCCCGAGGACTGGGCGGCGCAGGATCACCAGGCCGCGCCCGGCATGGTGACGCGGCCGGGGGTGTTCTCGGCCGACGGGCCGGACCCGGCCTCGCAGGCGCTGGCGGCGGCCCTGCCGGAGAAACTGCCGAGCCGGATTGCCGATCTGGGCGCGGGCTGGGGCTGGCTCTCGGCACAGATCCTGACCCATCCCGGCGTCGGCACGCTGCATCTGGTCGAGGCCGATGCCACCGCGCTGGATTGCGCGCGTCGCAACGTGACCGACCCGCGCGCCCAGTTCCACTGGGCCGATGCGCTGGACTTCCACCTGCCCGAGCCGGTGAACGGCGTGATCATGAACCCGCCCTTTCACGACGGCCGCGCGGCCGACCCGCGCATCGGCGCCGGCTTCATCCGCGCCGCCGCCGGGCTGCTGACCGGGGCGGGGCGGCTGTGGATGGTGGCGAACCGGCACCTGCCCTATGAGCAGGTGCTGAGGGACAGCTTTGCCGACGTGGCCGAACTGGGCGGCGATGCGCGCTTCAAGATCCTGACCGCCACCGGCGCGCGTCGCGGCGGTGCTGCCGGGCGCGGCCAGCCGAAGGGACACAGAAGATGAGCCTGTCGATCCAGGGCAAGACCGCCATCGTCACCGGCGCCGCGCGCGGCATCGGCCTGGCCATCGCCCGGCATTTCGCCGCGGTCGGCGCCAATGTCATGTTCGCCGACAGCGACGAGGCGGCGCTGGAAACCGAGCTGGGCGCCGATGCGGCGGCCGAAGGGCCGATCCGTGCCTTTGCCGGCGACCTGGGCCAGAAGCTGACGCTGGCCAACCTGGTCTCGGCCACCATCGACGCCTTCGACCGCGTGGACATCCTGGTCAACGCCCATCGCATGGTGCAGGGCTGCGATCCGCTGGCGGTCAGCGAGGACATGCTGGCCGAGATGCTGCGCCAGAACATGATCTCGGGCCTGCGGCTGTCGCAGATGGTCGCCAAGCGCATGCTGGCCCAGGTCGAGCACAGCGACACCCCGCCCTTGCAAAGCGGCGCCATCGTCAACGTGACCTCGCTGGCCGCCGACTGGCCGCAGCCGCAGATGCTGGCCTATTCCATCGCCAGCGCCGCGCAGGCGCAGGCGACACGCTCACTGGCCGCGGCGCTTGCGCCGCAGCGCATCCGCGTGAATGGCGTGGCCTTCGCCAGCATCATGTCGAACAACATGCAGCTGAAGCTGCGCGAGGATCCCGGCCTGCGCGACCGCATGATTGCGGCGACGCCCCTGGGCCGCATCGCCGGCGCGGACGAACTGGCCGGCACCGTGCAATTCCTGGCCAGCGAGGCCTCGGGCTTCATCACCGGGCAGATCCTGCGCGTCGATGGCGGGCGCAGCCTGGGCGATCCGCTGGCGCCCGGCGTCTATTGAGCCGCGCCTATCAGGACTTGTCTTCCTCGGGATAGGCGGCCTTGCAGGCCTTGACCGCGGCGGCCGCATTCGGCGTCAGCGCCTGCTTGCGGGCGGCGAGGTTGTCGCGCTTGCGTTCCTCGGCCGCCGGGTCGATCGGCACGCGATAGCGCTCGGTATCGGCGACCTCGCGCATGCAAGTGCGGTTGACGATGCGCGCATTGCCGTCCTTGTCGCGGATGACATAGGGGCAATCGTCCCATTCGGTGCGGCTCACCGTGCGCTCTTCCCAGGCATAGCCGCGCGCCAGGTTCGCCTCGACCTCGGCCAGCAGGTTCGAGACCGTGCGGTATTCCCGCGTGTTGCGGCTGATGCATTGTTCCTGCGGGGTGCCGCAGGCTGCGACGACCAGGACAGGCATCAGGGCAAGCAGGATGTTGCGGGTCATGGCGGGGATCTCTAGTTGTTTGTCGGAAAGCATAGGCCTGCGATTTCGGCAGGGCAATTCACGAATGCAGGGACAAGCCATGGAGATGAGCCAAGAACGTCAGGAAGCCGCGGCCTGGTTTCGCAGCCTGCGCGACCGCATCGTCGCCGCTTTCGAGGGGCTCGAGGATCGCGGTCCCGGCAGCGCCCCGCCCGGCCGCTTCAAGGTGCGCGAGACCCGGCGCGGCGAAGACGGCGGCGGCGGGCTGATGTCGGTGATGCGCGGCGGCCGGGTCTTCGAGAAGGTCGGCGTCAACTGGTCGGCGGTGCATGGCGAATTGCTGCCCGCTGCGCGCCAGGCCATGGCCGCGCGCGGCGTGCCGGGGATCGAGGCGGACCCGCGTTTCTGGGCCTCGGGCATCAGCCTGGTCGCGCATATGCAGAACCCGCATGCGCCGGCCGTACACATGAACACGCGCATGTTCTGGACGCCGGGCGCCTGGTGGTTCGGCGGCGGTGCCGACCTGAACCCTTGCCTGGAAGTCGCCGAGGATACGGCGCATTTCCACGACACGCTGCGCACGGCCTGCGCGCCGCACGGCGCCGATTACTACGACCGCTTCAAGGCCTGGGCGGACGAGTATTTCTTTGTCCCGCATCGTGGCCGGGCACGGGGCGTCGGCGGCATCTTCTACGACGATCTCAACACCGGCGACTGGCAGGCCGATTTCGCCTTTACCAAGGCGGTGGGCGAGGCCTTCCTGCCCGCCTTCCTGCCGCTCGCCGAAAAGCGCATGGCCCAGCCCTGGGGCGAGGCCGACAGGGACGCGCAGCTGATCCACCGCGGTCTCTATGCCGAATACAATCTGGTCTATGACCGCGGCACCAAATTCGGCCTGGCCACCGGCCACGACCCCGAGGCCGTGCTGATGAGCCTGCCGCCGCTGGCGAAATGGGTCTGATGCCGGATCTGCCCGACCTCTACCTGATGCGGCACGGGCAGACGGAATGGAACGCCGAAGGCCGCATGCAGGGGCGGCTGGATTCGGCGTTGACGCCGCTGGGCGTCGCGCAGGCGCGGCGGCAGGCCTGGCTTTTGCGCGACCTGACCGGACTTGCCCGCTATGCCAGCACGGCCGGGCGCGCGCAGCAGACCGCGTGCATCGTCTTCGCCGGCGCGGATTTTCTAAGCGACACCCGACTGCACGAAATCGACATCGGCCATTTCACCGGCCGCACGGGCGAGGCGCTGCGGGCCGAGCATCCAGCGCTGTTCGCGGGCGGCGCGCTGGACTGGTATGACCGCGCGCCGGGAGGCGAGCATTTCGCCGGGCTCCAGGCTCGGGTGCGGGCCTTTCTGCGCGAACTGTCGGGCCCGGCGCTGATCGTCACCCATGGCGTGACCCTGCGCATGCTGCGGCTTGAGGCGATGGGCCTGCCGCTGTCGCGGCTGGCCGAGATGCCGGTTCTGCAAGGCGCCGTGCATCTGGTCAGCCAAGGGCGACACCGGATGTTTCTTTAGCTGCGGGCGGGCAGGGGACGGGCCGGGTTGCCGACCACGGTGGCGCCGGCGGGAACGTCGCGCGTCACCACCGAACCCGCGCCGACGATGGCGCCGTCGCCGATGGTGATGCCGGGCAGCACGATGGCGCCGCCGCCGATCCAGACATCGTCGCCGATGGTGATCGGCTTGCCCCATTCCTCGCCGGCGGCCCGGCGGGCAGCATCGCGCGGCCGGTCCTCGGTCAAAAGCTGGACCGCGGTGCCGAACTGGCAGCGCGCGCCGATGCGAATCTCGCAGATGTCCATGAAAAAGCAGCCGTAATTCACGAAACAGCCTTCGCCGAAGTGAATGTGCTTGCCGTAATCGACGTGAAAGGGCGCGCGCACCACGGCGCCGTTCCAGCTGCCCAACAGCTGCGACAGCGTGCGGGCGCGGGTCTTGTCGCCGATGATGGTGGCATTGTATTCGCGCATCAGCCCCTGGGCCGTCTTGCGCATGGCGACCAGCTCGCCGTCGCCGGGATCATAGGCGCGCCCGGCCAGCATATCCGCGAGCGCGCTCAAATGAACCCCAGCTCCAGCCGGGCCTCGTCGGACATCATGTCCATGCCCCATTGCGGCTGGAAGGTCATCTCGACATCGACCTGCCGCACGCCCGGGATAGCCTCGACGGCATCGGCGACCCAGCCCGGCATCTCGCCCGCGACCGGGCAGCCCGGCGCGGTCAGTGTCATGACGATGCGCACGGCGTTCTCGTCGTCGATGGCGATGGTATAGATCAAGCCCAGGTCGAAGATGTTCACCGGAATCTCGGGGTCGTAGACCGTCTTGCAGGCCTCGACCACGCTGTCATACAGCGGATGCTCGGTTGTCGAGGGCGCGATCAGCGGATCGCCTTCCTTGAGGGTTTCGTCGGTCATTGCGCCCGTCCTGTGAAAGCCTGGCGCTTATATAGGGCGTGCTTTCCGCAGGGTCCAGCCCGGCTCTAGAAGCGGAAGTTCAGCCGCCGCGCCACGCCGATGCTGACCGAGGGCTGGTTGCGCTGTTGCACCAGCGGCGAATCGCTGGCATCGCCTAGCAGGCGGCCATAGGTCAGCCGGCCCATCAGCGCGGTGTCGGGCATGAATTCATAGCGCGCCTCGACGCTGAGCCGGGCGATATAGGCGCCGCCCTCGGGATCATAGGCGCGATGGCCGCTGGAGATCGATTCGCTTCCGGTGACGCCGAAATAGGTATCGGTGAAATCGTCGCTGCCCAGGCCCAGCTCGGCCCCGGTCCACAGCGTCAGCCGGTCGTTGTATTCCATGCGGTATTTCGCGCCCAGTTCACCCACCACGCCATGGTGGCCGCCGAAGCCCTTGCGGATGGCGCCGTAGCTGGTCATGTCGCCCATGCGATAGGAAACCTTGAGCCCCGCCTCGCCGGCGATGCCCACGTCGGACATGCCGTGCAGGTCGGGATAGTCGCTGGCATCGCGCTTGCCGATATAGTTCAGCGACGGCAGGAACGAGAATCCGTCCGGCTTGTCGCGGTCGGCATCGGCATTCTTCAGGATGAACCAGGGCGAGGCGTCCAGGTTGTCCGAGCCCATGTATTCCGGGCTGTATTTCACCCCCAGCCCGGCATCGAAGGAAAAGCTGCGCCCGGCCAGCGATTGCGCCATGGCCGGGGTTCCCAGCGCGGTGGCAGAGAGCAGGGCGAGCGCGATCAGGCGGGTCATGGGCGAATCCTTGTCAACTTGCCCGAAGGCATTGGGCGAAACCGCTTCCCGGGGCAAGCCCGCGCTGCGGCTTGCCGGACGAAAAGCCGTGATGTGTGGCTTTCAGGCGCGCAGCGCGTCCTCGAGCCGTTCCAGCGCCTCCATCCACAGCCCCTCGGCGCGGGTCATCGCCTCGCTGGCCTCGGCATGCTTGCGGCCAAAGGCCTCGGCCTTCTGCGCGTCGTCATAGGTGGCCGGGTCGGCCATGATGGCGTCGAGCTTTTCCAGCATGGCGGTCAGCTTCTCGACCCGCTCCTCGGCGCGGCGGGCCTCGGCGCGCAGTTCCAGCACCTGGTCGCGCGAGGGGCGTTTCGCCGTGGGCTTCGGCTCGGGTTTCGCGGCGGGCTTGTCCTCGCCCGAGAGCAGCATCTTGCGGTAATCGTCCAGGTCGCCCTGCCAGGGCGCGACCCCGCCCTGATCGACCAGCCACAGCCGCTCGGCCACCAGGTTCAACAGGTGCATGTCGTGGCTGACCAGCACCACGGCGCCGGTATAGTCGTTCAGCGCCTCGGTCAGCGCCTCGCGGCTTTCGATGTCCAGGTGGTTGGTCGGTTCGTCCAGGATCAGCAGATGCGGCGCGTCGATGGTCGCGAGCAGCAGCGACAGCCGCGCCTTCTGCCCGCCCGACAGCTGCCGCACCTTGGTCTCGGCCTGCGCCTCCATCAGGCCGAAGCCGGCCAGCCGCGCCCGCAGCCGGGGCGGCGTCTCGTCCGGGCGCAGGCGGCGGACATGGGCCAGGGGCGTCTCGTCCAGTTCCAGCTCATCGACCTGGTGCTGGGCGAAATAGCCGATGCGCAGCTTGCCCGAGCGGTTGATCCGCCCCTCCATCGGCTCCAGCCGACCGGCGAGCAGCTTCGACAGGGTCGACTTGCCCTGGCCGTTGCGGCCCAGCAGCGCGATGCGGTCGTCCTGGTCGATGCGCAGGGCCAGCCGATGCAGCACCACCCGGTCGCCATAGCCGACCGAGACCCCGTCCAGCGAAACGATGGGCGGCGACAACTGGTCGGGCTGCGGAAAGCTGAAGCGGTGGAACTTGGCCTCTTCCGGGGCGGTGATCGGCTCCATCTTCGCCAGCATCTTGATGCGGGCCTGCGCCTGCACGGCCTTGCTGGCCTTAGCGCGGAAACGGTCGACGAAACTTTGCAGATGCGCGCGCCGCGCCTCCTGCTTCTTCGCTTCGGCCGCTTGCAGGGCGCGCTTTTCGGCGCGGGTGCGGGCAAAGGTGTCATAGCCGCCGCTGTAAAGCACCAGCTTGCGGTCCTCGAGATGCAGGATATGGCCCACGGCGCGATTGAGCAGGTCGCGATCATGGCTGATGACGATGACGGTATGCGGATAGCGCTGCAGATAGCTTTCCAGCCATAGCGCGCCTTCCAGGTCCAGATAGTTCGTCGGCTCGTCCAGCAACAGCAGGTCGGGCTGCGAGAACAGCACCCCCGCCAGCGCCACCCGCATGCGCCAGCCGCCGGAATAGTCGCTGGTCGGCCGGGCCTGGTCCTCGATCGAGAAGCCCAGGCCGCGCAGGATGGTGGCGGCGCGGGCCTCGGCCGACCAGGCGTCGATATCGGCCAGACGGGTCTGGATCTCGGCGATCCGGTGCGCGTCGGTCGCACTCGTGGATTCCGCCAGCAGGGCGGCGCGCTCCTCGTCGGCGGCCAGCACCGTTTCCAGCACGCTTGTCGCGGTGCCCGGCGCCTCTTGCGCGACGCCGCCGATGCGGGCGCGGGCGGGCAGGGTGATCGCGCCGCCGTCAAGGCCCAACTCGCCCCGGATCAGCTTGAAGAGCGTGGTCTTGCCGGCGCCGTTCGGCCCCACGAGACCGACCTTGTGGCCGTCGGGAATAGTGGCGCTGGCCTGCTCGAACAGCGGCCGGCCGGCGATGGAATAGGAGATGTCGTCGATGCGCAGCATGGCCCCCGCATGGACGAAGCGCGCGCGGCCGTCAATCCTGCGCCCGCTTTTCAAGCGCCGCGCTGCATGTTAACGGGGCGCGCAATTCCGGGCCATCCCGCCCGGATCAGGAAAAGGACGACCCCAATGGCGACCGAACGCACGCTTTCGATCATCAAACCCGACGCCACCAAGCGCAACCTGACCGGCAAGATCAATGCCAAGTTCGAGGAAGCCGGCCTGCGCATCGTGGCGCAGAAGCGCATCCAGCTGACGCTCGCGCAAGCCGGCCAGTTCTATGCCGAGCACAAGGAACGCCCCTTCTACAGCGAGCTGACCGAATTCATGACCTCGGAACCGGTCGTGGTGCAGGTGCTGGAGGGCGAAGGCGCCATCCTGAAGAACCGCGAAGTCATGGGCGCGACCAACCCGGCCAATGCCGACGAGGGCACCATCCGCAAGGAATTCGCCCTCTCGGTCGGTGAGAACTCGGTGCACGGCTCGGACAGCCCGGAAGCCGCCGCGCGCGAGATCGCCTTCTTCTTCTCGGGCCTCGAACTGGTCGGCTGATCCGGCTTCTTTGCTCCGTAAATACCCGAAACGAAAGGGCCGCCCATCGAGGCGGCCCTTTCTTCCTACTGCCGCTTCGCCGTCAGATCGAAGCTGATCCCGACCGCAAATCCCACGGTGCTTTCGTCGGCATAGCCGCTGCCCACGCCGAAATCGCGCCGGTCCACCTGCATCCGGCCCTTGGCCGTCGCCGTATCGCCCGCGATCACCAGGTCGAAGGGCAGTTCCGCCGGCACGGATTTCCCGGCGATGGTCAGCGTGCCGCGCGCGACAGGACCCGCGCCCTCTGCCAGGATATCGGCATCGAATGTCGCGGTCGGATGCGCGGGGGCGTTCAGGAAATCCGGCCCCTTGGCGCTGTCGCTGACCGAGCCCAGCTCCAGCGAGGCAATGTCGATGTTGACCGTCACATGCCCGGCCTGCTCTTCGGGATCATAGTCGATCGCCGCATCCCATGCGCCGAACCGGCCCGAGATCGGGCTGCCCGCCTGCACGACCTCGATGGCGAGCGTCCCTTGCTCGACCGCCCAGCCCGAGGCGACGGGCGCCGTCACGGCGGGCGCTACGGCATCCTCGTCGGCGCCAGGCACCGCCAGGACTGCCGTCGCGCCCCAGATCGCCAGCGCGGCCAGCGCCGCCAGCAGATGCGACAGCAGGGCGGGACGGGCCGGCGGCGGCTCGGGCGCGCGGTCGGGATGGCCGGCCATGCGGCTCATGGTGCCGTCGCGGTCGATCAGCGCATGTTTCACGGCGCCCGCGACATGCAGCAGGATCAGCCCTGCCAGCACCCACCAGCCGGTCTCGTGAAAGTGCGCGAAACGCTCGGCCAGGGCGGCATCCTCGGGCACACCGGGCAGGCGCTGGCCCAGCGGCCACAGGATGCGGGAAAACCCGCCCGGCGCCGCCGAGTGCAGCAGCCAGCCGGTCAGCGGCATGATGACCATGCCGATCCACAGCGCCCAATGCACCGCCTCGGCGACGAAACTTTCCAGCCGCCGGCCGGGATGCAGCGGGCGCGGCTTCCGCTGCGTCAGGGTCCACAGGATGCGCAGCAGCGCCAGGACCAGCACGGCCACGCCGACGGTCTTGTGGATCGAGAAGGCCCGGAACACCGCCTGCATCTGGTCCTGCGCGCCCGTCGGCAGGCTGCCGGCATAAAGCCCCAAGCCGATGGCGGCCAGGATCAGGACGGCGATGGTCCAGTGGAAAAAGCGGGCCACCCAGCCATAGGCGCGGGGCGTGTTGCTGGCTTGCATGCGGTCACTCCATCATTTCGCGCCAGTGCCGGCGGCACAGCGAGACATAGGTTTCATTCCCCCCGATCTGGACCTGCGCGCCGTCATGCAGCGCGCGGCCTTCTTCATCCTGCCGCACCACCATGGTGGCCTTGCGGCCGCAATGGCAGATGGTGCGCACCTCGCGCAGGTCGTCCGCCCAGGCCAGAAGCGCGGCCGAGCCCGGAAACAGATTGCCCCGGAAATCGACGCGCAACCCATAGCACATCACCGGCAGGCCCAGGTCGTCGGCGACGCGCGCCAGCTGCCAGACCTGGATCTCGGTCAGGAACTGCGCCTCGTCGACGAAGACACAGGCGCAGGGACCCGCATCGGCGATCAGGGCGAACAGGTCGGTCTCCGGGGTGAAGGTGGTGGCGGGCTCGGCGATGCCGATGCGGCTGGCGATCTGGCCTGGCCCGGCGCGGTCGTCCAGCGCGGCGGTCAGCAGCAGCGTCTGCATGCCACGCTCGCGATAGTTATAGGACGCCTGCAGCAACAGCGTGCTCTTGCCGGCATTCATCGTCGAGTAATGGAAATAAAGCTTGGCCATGTCGGCAGATAGCCGCGAGGGCCCGATGCGGGCAAGCCGCCGCCCACAGGCGGCGGCTCACGTTTGCGCGGGGTCAGGCGCGGCTCAGGCCGATTTCGGCGCGCGCGAGGGGCGGCGGGCCGGGCGCTTGCGCGCCGGCTGCTGGCCCGCGGGGCCGCCGCGGCCGGCCGGACCGCCGCGTTCGCGGATCTTGGCCGCCTCGAAGGGCACCTCGCCGCCGACCACAGGGATCGGCGCCTTCATGGCCTTCTCGATGGCGCGCAATTCGCCGACCTCGGCCGGGGCGCAGAAGGCGATGGCGCGGCCGTCGCGGCCGGCGCGCGCGGTGCGGCCGATGCGGTGGACGTAGTTCTCGGGCACGTTGGGCAGGTCGTAGTTATAGACATGCGCCACCTCGGGGATGTCGAGCCCGCGCGCCGCGACGTCGGTCGCGACCAGCACCTTGGTCTCGCCGGCGCGGAAGCCGGACAAGGCGCGCTCGCGCTGGCCCTGGCTCTTGTTGCCGTGAATGGCGGCGACCTTGTAGCCCCATTTCTCCAGCAGCTTCGACAACTTTTCCGAGCCGTGCTTGGTGCGGCCGAAGACGATGGCCAGTTCCTCGCGGTGCTTGGCCAGATATTCGGCCAGCAGCGTCGCCTTGTCGCCCTGGTTCACGAAATGCACGCCCTGCGCGATCTTGGCGGCCGCCTGGCCCGGAGGGTTCACGGCGACCTTCAGCGGATCGGTCAGATAGCTGTCGGCCAGCTCTTCCATCAGCTTCGGCATGGTGGCCGAGAACAGCAGCGTCTGGCGCTCGCGCGGCAGCATCTTGGCGATGCGGCGCAGCGCGTGGATGAAGCCGATGTCCAGCATCTGGTCGGCCTCGTCCAGCACCAGATACTTGGTCTGCGACAGATCGACCGCGCCGCGCTCGATCAGGTCGATCAGCCGGCCGGGCGTGGCGATCAGCACGTCGACGCCGCGCTCCATGCGCATGGTCTGGGTGTTGATCGAGGCGCCGCCGACGACGCGGAACTGCCGGATGGCGGTGCCGGCGGCATAGGCGTCGATGTTCGCAGCGATCTGGGTCGCCAGCTCGCGGGTCGGCGCCAGGATCAGTGCGCGGCAGGTCCGGGGCTCGGGCTTGCGACCGATGTTCAGCAGCCGCGTCAGCATCGGCAGGCCGAAGGCCGCCGTCTTGCCGGTGCCGGTCTGGGCCAGACCGAGCAGGTCGCGGCCCTCGACGATGCCGGGGATGGCCTTCTCCTGGATCGGCGAGGGCGCGTCGATGCCCATCGGCGGCAGGTTCACCGCCACGCGGGCGTCGATGCCCATGCGGGTGAAGGGCGTGTCGATATCGGGAATCGCCCGGCGGATGAACTTCTCCTCGGGCTCGTCGCGGTGGCGGCGGTGGTTGGTGGTCGGCTTGGCATTGCCGCCGCGGAATCCGGGCTTGCCGCCACGCTCGCCGCGGGGGTGAGCGTCGCCGCGGGGCTGGCCCGAGGCATTCTGGCGCGGCTTGCCCGAACGGTTCGGGCGGGTGGTATCTTGC
The DNA here is from genome assembly GCF_004407025.1 of Paracoccus sp. DMF. Classification (NCBI taxonomy): domain Bacteria; kingdom Pseudomonadati; phylum Pseudomonadota; class Alphaproteobacteria; order Rhodobacterales; family Paracoccaceae; genus Paracoccus; species Paracoccus sp. DMF. The sequence continues at coordinate 1,022 of NZ_SOKV02000024.1, read as the reverse complement.
GTCATGTCATCTTTCGGCCATGCGGGCCGCGTATCGGCACGCATGACAAGGGGCCGCATCGCGTGCGGCTGGTTGCGAGGGGCGGGCGCGATACGCTATGCCCGCAAGCCTCCCCGCGTGAATGGGAAACCGGAAAATGTGGCCGACCTGACGCGCAAGGGCGTCGCTGCTCACGCGGCAGCGGGCGGCAACTTGGTGCAGATGAGGGGTTTTGCACGAAAAGTCAAGTGCGGTCGGTGGAATCCATCCAGATCGTCACCGGCCCGTCATTGACCAGCGACACCGCCATGTCCGCGCCGAACGCGCCGGTCTGGACCGGCAGGCCCAGGTCGCGCAGGGCTTGCGCAAAGGCCAGGTACAGCGCCTCGCCCCGCGCCGGCGCCTCGGCGCTGGAGAATCCCGGGCGGTTGCCGGTGCGGGTGTCGGCGGCCAGGGTGAACTGGCTCACCACCAGCACCGCGCCGCCGATGTCGGTGACCGAGCGGTTCATCTTGCCCGCCTCGTCGCGGAAGATGCGCAGCTTGGCGATGCGGGCGGCCAGCTTCGCGGGCGCGTCCTCGGGGTCGCCCTGCATGGCGCAGACCAGGACCATCAGCCCGGGGCCGATGCGGCCGATGCTGCGGCCCTCGACGGTGACTTCGGCGCGGCTGACGCGCTGGACCAGGGCGCGCATCTCAGCGGCCCAGCATGATGCCCAGCACCACGAACATCAGGCCAAAGACCGATGCCGCCAGCGCTGCCATGTTCACCACCACGACCTTGCGCATCACGGCCCGCATCTGCGCATCGTCGGTGACCCGCGCCTTGGCCCGCGCGGCGGTCAGGATGCACCAGGCCAGCGCCACCAGCCCCAGGGCCGTCAGCCCGGTTCCGCCCCAGATCAGCCCGTCCCAGATCGTCATCGCGCCCTCCGTTTGCCGGCACGGCCTAGCGGCGATTGCACCCGCCCGCAAGACCGCCTAGACCCGGCGGCAAAACAAGGAGCGGATCATGCAGGACGACAACGCCTATGGCATCGCGGC